>NZ_JAPVZW010000038.1:0-585 GCF_041432595.1 Streptococcus sp. 27098_8_86 | reverse complement strand
CTCTTGAGGAAGCGGTAGATTTCGTGTTCCCTCAACGACATCTCCCCACCAGGAACCAATCCCATTCGAGCGATCCTTCAGCCAGGCTTGGATGGGGTGATGACGGCGATAAGAAGCTTCTCGCTCAGCGGCTTCTTGTTCTGCCTTGCGTTTAGCAACCTCAATCGCTTCTGCCTTGGCTTTCGCATACTGCTGATCCATCTCATAAATCGCTTTACCGAGGTCGTCATGGGCCACAAAGTTAGTTAAAACAGGATCACTATAACTCAGAGTCTTCACTCGTCCCGCAGCCGCCATCTGGCTACTTAAAGCACTAAAAAGTTGTTCGGTACTGCTGGTTGTTGTCATCTTATCAAAGGCATTTACCTTATTTTTCGTATCCTGAACATACTTCCGGGCTGTTTGGGTATTGGTATAGAAGGTGCTGCTTAAGGGAGCACTCAGACGATAGAGACTCGAAATACCATCATAGATACTCTTGAAATTGGTATCCATCACCTTATGTTTCTCATCCGCTTCATTTAGCTTCTTGACCGCATCATCCAAAGTTTCTTCTGCTAGAACTGCTGTTGCGGAGGTTTCGCC
>NZ_JAPVZW010000037.1:0-597 GCF_041432595.1 Streptococcus sp. 27098_8_86 | reverse complement strand
CTCATAAATCGCTTTACCGAGGTCGTCATGCGCCACAAAGTTAGTTAAAACAGGATCACGATAACTCAGACTCTTCACTCTTCCAGCAGCCGCCATCTGGCTACCTAAAGCACTAAAAAGCTGCTCCGTACTGCTGGTTGTTGTCATCTTATCAAAGGCATTGACCTTATTCTTCGTTTCCTGAACATACTTCCGGGCTGTCTGGGTATTGGTATAGAAGGTGCTGCTTAAGGGAGCACTCAGACGATAGAGACTCGAAATACCATCATAGATACTCTTGAAATTGGTATCCATCACCTTATGTTTCTCATCCGCCGCATTCAGCTTCTTGACCGCATCATCCAAAGTTTCTTCTGCTAGAACTGCCGTTGCAGAGGTTTCGCCAACAAGATTCTGAAAATCCGTGATCGTCTTGGAAAACTCAGAACCTAGAAATTCTAAGCCATTCTTTAAGCCAACAATCACGGGGTTATGAACATTATTGATTTCATTCGTAATCGCTTTCCCAACTTCTCCATGCATGGAATTACTGGTGATGATGGCATTCATCCCATTTTTAGCGGTATCCAACTGACTCTGAGCAGTTGCGACCATCTT
>NZ_JAPVZW010000036.1:0-644 GCF_041432595.1 Streptococcus sp. 27098_8_86 | reverse complement strand
CCTGCAGGTCCTTGCGCTCCATCACGTCCGTCGCGTCCTGGTAAACCTTGAGCTCCATCCGCACCTTCTGCACCTTTATCACCCTTAGGTCCCTTGATGTTACCTTCTTTTTCCCATGTGCCGTTATTCTTAACGAAGACATCGCCTGTTTCTGTGTTAACGTATTTATCGCCGTCTTTACCTTCTGTTGTTGGATCAACTTTGCCGTTCAAGACGTCTTTCCCGTCACGTCCGTCACGTCCTGCTGGTCCTTGCGCTCCATCACGTCCATCGCGACCTGGTAAACCTTGAGCTCCATCCGCACCTTTAGGTCCTTGCGCACCTTCTGCACCTTTATCACCCTTAGGTCCCTTGATGTTACCTTCTTTTTCCCAGTTGCCGTTATTCTTAACGAAGACATCGCCTGTTTCTGTATTAACGTATTTATCGCCGTCTTTACCTTCTGTTGTTGGATCAACTTTGCCGTTCAATACGTCTTTTCCGTCGCGTCCATCACGTCCGTCGCGTCCATCACGTCCGTCGCGTCCTGGTAAACCTTGAGCTCCATCCGCACCTTTAGGTCCTTGCGCACCTTCTGCACCTTTATCACCCTTAGGTCCCTTGATGTTACCTTCTTTTTCCCAGTTGCCGTTATTCTTAACGAA
>NZ_JAPVZW010000035.1:0-688 GCF_041432595.1 Streptococcus sp. 27098_8_86 | reverse complement strand
GGTCCCGTAGTGTAGCGGTTATCACGTCGCCCTGTCACGGCGAAGATCGCGGGTTCGATTCCCGTCGGGACCGTTAGAATAACGTAAGTTATTTTAGACTCGTTAGCTCAGTTGGTAGAGCAATTGACTTTTAATCAATGGGTCACTGGTTCGAGCCCAGTACGGGTCATATATGCGGGTTTGGCGGAATTGGCAGACGCACCAGATTTAGGATCTGGCGCTTAACGGCGTGGGGGTTCAAGTCCCTTAACCCGCATTAAGATATAATAAATGAGCCGGCTTAGCTCAGTTGGTAGAGCATCTGATTTGTAATCAGAGGGTCGCGTGTTCAAGTCATGTAGCCGGCATTTTTAGATAGAAGAAAACAGTGCGAACGTAGTTCAGTGGTAGAACACCACCTTGCCAAGGTGGGGGTCGCGGGTTCGAATCCCGTCGTTCGCTTAGAGAGGCCGGGGTGGCGGAACTGGCAGACGCACAGGACTTAAAATCCTGCGATTGGTAACGATCGTACCGGTTCGATTCCGGTCCTCGGCATAAACTAATGAGCACCCTTAGCTCAACTGGATAGAGTACCTGACTACGAATCAGGCGGTTAGAGGTTCGACTCCTCTAGGGTGCATTTTTCTATTTAACTCGGGAAGTAGCTCAGCTTGGTAGAGTACTTGGTTTGGGACCAAGGTGTCGCAGG
>NZ_JAPVZW010000034.1:0-699 GCF_041432595.1 Streptococcus sp. 27098_8_86 | reverse complement strand
CTTTATCCTTGTGACTTGTCTTAACTTTCTCATAAACGTGCTCTGTATCACCGTTTGGAAGTTTCTTAGTTTCTACGAAGCGGTAACCTGGGATATCTTTCTTAGGAGTTGTACCTTCCTCAGTAGTTGTTCCTGGAATTACATTGCCATCTTTATCTTTATGAGTTGTTGTAACTTTCTCATAGATGTGTTTTGTATTTCCTTTTTCGTCTACTTCAGTTTTAACAATCTTGTATCCTGGGATATCTTTAGTTGGTTTAGTTCCATCTTCTGTTGGTGAAAGTGGGTTACCATCTTTATCAACGAATGAAGTATCAGGACGAACTGTTGGAGTGTACTTAGCTGTTACTGGTGTACCATTCTTATCTACACGTTTAACGGTTACGCCTGTTGCTTTACCTACGAAGTCAGGTTCTGGTGTGAAGGTTACTTTACCATTTTCATCGATAGTGTATGTTCCTTCGCCTGGTACTTTCTTCTCAGTTGTTCCATCGTCAAATGTTGGTTTAACAGTTTCATCGATTGGTACATTAGGGTTTCCTGGTTTAAATTCAGGTGTTCCTGTTTGTGGTTGCCCTTTAGGTCCTTCAGATTCTGCAGGTGTTCCTTCTGGAGTTACTGGGGTTACTGTTGGTGTGTATTTAGCTGTCACTGGTGTGCCATTCTTATCTACACGTTTAACAGTTACGCCTGTGCCTT
>NZ_JAPVZW010000033.1:0-752 GCF_041432595.1 Streptococcus sp. 27098_8_86 | reverse complement strand
CCATTTTGTTCTTTACCTTGGATATCTGTTGTTTCAGCTGGTGTTCCTTCTGGAGTCACTGGAGTTACTGTTGGTGTGTATTTAGCTGTTACTGGTGTGCCATTCTTATCTACACGTTTAACAGTTACGCCTGTGCCTTTCCCTGTGAAGTTCTTCTCTGGAGTGAACGTTACTGTACCGTCTGGATTTACTTTGTAAGTTCCTTCGCCTGGAATTGTCTTAGTTGTTGATCCATCTTCGAAGGTTGCTGGCACTTCATCATCCATTGGTACGTCTGGATTTCCTGGTTTGAATGTTGGTTTTCCAGTTTGTTCTTTACCTTGGATGTCTGTTGTTTCAACTGGGTCTGCGGTTGGGGTTACTGGGGTTACGTTTGGTGTGTATTTAGCCGTTACTGGTGTTCCGTTCTTATCTACACGTTTAACTGTTACTCCTGTACCTGCTCCTGTGAATGTCTTCTCTGGTGTGAACGTTACTGTGCCATCTGGTGCCACTGTGTATGTTCCTTCACCTGGGATTACTTTTTCTGTTGAACCATCTTCGAAGGTTGCTGGTACTTCATCATCCATTGGTACTTCATCAGCACCTGGTGTAAACGTTGGTTTACCTGTTTGTGTTTTACCTTGGATATCTGTTGTTTCAGCTGGTGTTCCTTCTGGAGTCACTGGAGTTACTGTTGGTGTGTAAGTTGTTTCTACCTTAGTTCCGTTAGTATCCTTCGCTACAACCTTAGCTGGATCTGGTGTGCCTGT
>NZ_JAPVZW010000032.1:0-905 GCF_041432595.1 Streptococcus sp. 27098_8_86 | reverse complement strand
GCGCTTGTCGATGCTGAAGCTGAAGCTACCGCACTTGTTGACGCTGAAGCTGAAGCCACTGCACTAGTAGATGCTGAAGCTGAGGCTACCGCGCTAGTTGAAGCCGATGCACTTGCTACCGCGCTCGTTGATGCTGAAGCTGAAGCTACTGCACTTGTTGATGCTGAAGCTGAGGCTACTGCACTTGTTGATGCTGAAGCTGAGGCTACTGCACTTGTTGACGCTGAGGCTGAAGCCACCGCACTTGTTGATGCTGAAGCTGAAGCCACTGCACTTGTTGACGCTGAAGCTGAAGCCACTGCACTTGTTGACGCTGAAGCTGAGGCTACTGCACTTGTTGACGCTGAAGCTGATGCTACTGCACTTGTTGATGCTGAAGCACTTGCTACCGCGCTTGTTGACGCTGAAGCTGAGGCTACTGCACTTGTTGATGCTGAAGCTGAGGCTACCGCACTTGTTGATGCTGAGGCACTTGCTACTGCACTTGTTGATGCTGAAGCTGAAGCTACTGCGCTAGTTGATGCTGAAGCACTTGCTACCGCGCTTGTTGACGCTGAGGCACTTGCTACTGCACTTGTTGACGCTGAAGCTGAAGCTACTGCGCTCGTTGATGCTGAAGCTGAGGCTACCGCACTCGTTGACGCTGAAGCTGAGGCTACTGCACTGGTTGACGCTGAGGCTGAAGCGACTGCGCTCGTTGATGCTGAAGCTGAAGCTACTGCACTTGTTGACGCTGAAGCTGAGGCTACTGCACTGGTTGACGCTGAAGCTGAAGCCACCGCACTTGTCGATGCTGAAGCTGAAGCCACCGCACTCGTTGACGCTGAAGCTGAGGCTACCGCACTTGTTGACGCTGAAGCTGAGGCTACTGCACTTGTTGACGCTGAAGCTGAAGCCACTGCACT
>NZ_JAPVZW010000031.1:0-1152 GCF_041432595.1 Streptococcus sp. 27098_8_86 | reverse complement strand
GTATTGCACAGGGCTAAGTCCTTTTAGTTTGACTTTAATTCGTTTGTTGTTGTAGTAATCAATGTAGTCCACAATAGCTTGTTCAAGGTCTTCTAAAGACCTAAAGTGCTTCTCATAACCATAAAACATTTCAGATTTCAAAATGCCAAAGAAGGACTCCATCATGCCATTGTCTGGGCTGTTGCCCTTGCGTGACATGGATGCTTGAATTCCCTTACTCTCTAGGAACCGATGATAAAAATCGTGTTGGTATTGCCAGCCTTGATCGCTATGGAGAATCGTATGCTCGTAGTGTTTCTCTGTAAAGGCCTGGTTTAACATAGCTTTCACTTGTTCTAAGTTTGGTGAAGTTGAAAGATTATAGGCGATAATTTCGCTATTAAATCCATCTAAAACTGGCGATAAATAGAGTTTCTGTGTGCTATTTAGAATGGCAAACTCTGTCACATCCGTATAGCACTTTTCCATTGGCCTTGATGCTTCAAACTGACGTTGAATGAGATTCTCTGCTTTCTTACCAATCTCTCCTTGGTAGGAAGAATACTTTCGTTTCCGGCGAATTCGAGCTGTTAAACCAAGGACTTTCATCAGACGTTGGACCTTCTTATGGTTTACTATATGACCACGATTCCTCAATTCAAGAGTAACTCTACGATAGCCATAATTTCCTTTATGGTCATTATAAATGGCCTGAATTTCGGTTTTAAGCTCTTTATCTTTATCAAGCCCATCCAGTTGTTTCAACTGATAATAGTAAGTTGAGCGAGCTAAACGTGCTGTTTCAAGAAGTAAATCTAGTCGAAATCCTCCTGAAGCCATTTCTCTAATTGTCTCTGCCTTTCTCGCTCTAAGGCTTCGTCCCTGTCTTCCAGCTCTTTTAACTTTTTTAGGTAGGCCACCTCAGTCCGTAAGCGTTCATTCTCCTCTTGGAGTCGCTCTAGTTCTGTCATTTCTTCCCAGGTTTTCTTCCGTTTACGTCCCATTTTAGTTGGTCTCCCTCTTGTTTTCTCAACAATAGTATACCCGTTTTTCTTATATTGTGCTAGCCAATTTGGAAGCATACCACGATTTGGGAGAGCATATTTGAGAGAAACTCTATCTTGAGACCAGTTTTCATGTAAGACTTTATTAATCATTTCTTGTTTTAAATGA
>NZ_JAPVZW010000030.1:0-1322 GCF_041432595.1 Streptococcus sp. 27098_8_86 | reverse complement strand
CCGTCCCTTGCAAGTCCCGCTTCATCCACTCTGGAGTTTGACCTCCTGTTAAGCGATTGACGCCATCAATACTGGCAATACCAATGATCTGAGTCAAATCTACAGCTCCGATAGCAGTCTCTGAAACCATACTTCCAGCTGCACCAATAAAACCTTCCGCAAACAGGAGGGAATCCTTCATCAACGTAAAATATCATCTAAACCACAGGACTACGATTTAAATCATAAATATCTATTTGTTTTTTTTCAAATAACATTTCTAATTTTTGATACCCATTCTCAACAAAAAAATGGTACTCCGACTCAGAAATCGGAACTGCAAACAACCAAGTTACATATTCATGATCAAATTCCAAATCGTGTATCTCCCATAAAAATGGGATAGTCAATAACATGTGCTTCATATTAGAATCTAGATAATAATTATCTATTGCATTTAGAAATACAGTCCCTGGCATACAAGGAGATGATCCATCCATCACTTTAAAAGCACAGTCACTTATTATATTTGGAAACAAATCATTCCTACTATCTGTTGAACCAATAATTTCTGCTCTTAAAGATTTATCATCTATCTTTTTGTTCAAAGTGTAGTCTGATAACCCAACAGTGGAGTAAGAAGATACGTGTTCAATTGGAGAATCATCACCACAAAATATGTCAATTTCTTTTCCAGATTCATCTTTAAATGCATACACTCTTGGAGTACCGCCAACATCATCTAAAAGCTTTCTAGCTATCTCTTTTTTATTATATTCCATAGTAAGTCCCTTTCTTCAAAATCATGGACCAAAATAAAAATCCGTCTTATCTTCACCAATATGACTTCTATTAGATTCTGGTAGCTCTGGTCTATAGCTATTGGGATTATTATATTCATCTAAAAATTGTTTACGAGTTATTTTTCTATCAGCCGCACTTTGTTGGTGTTTTCTAAATTCATGTCCCGGTTTATGCCCCATATCCCAAGGCTCCTCAATATCCATTACCTTTTTAGTAATAGGATCTTTGACAACACCTTGTTCATCCTTAGCTTTATCCCAGACAGTTTCCTTTGCATTCTTCCTATAACCTGATGGACGCTTGTAAAGTTTTTTCTCTGAATCAGATAGCTTACGCGGAACGAGTTGTCTTACTTCTCCAGAACCACCTACTCCTCTCACCACATCCTCCGCATGTTTGCTTGAGAAGTGCATCACATCACGTAGAGTCTTGCTCTCAACGCTGAAGGTAGGCATTGTTCCCATACCTCCCGCAAAGGCAACTGCCTCTTTACGGATACCGACTGGGATTCGAGTATCTAATAGTTTCTCGCCAAATTT
>NZ_JAPVZW010000029.1:0-1339 GCF_041432595.1 Streptococcus sp. 27098_8_86 | reverse complement strand
AGAAAGGACACATTTCGTCCTTTCTTTTTTGATATTTAGGGCGATAAAAATCCGTTTTTTGAAGTTTTCAAAGTTCCGAAATCCAAAGGCATTGCGCTTGATAAGTTTGATGAGATTATTGGTGGCTTCCAGTTTGGCGTTGGAATAGAGTAGTTGAAGGGCGTTGGCAATCTTCTCTTTATCCTTGAGGAAGGTTTTAAAGACAGTCTGAAAAAGAGGATGAATTAGCTTAAGATTGTCCTCAATAAGTTCGAAAAATTTGTCTGCCTCCTTGTTCTGAAAGTGAAAAAGCAAGAGTTGATAGAGATGGTAGTGGTGTTTCAAGTCCTCTGAATAGCTCAAAAGCTTGTCTAAAATCTCTTTATTCGTCAAGTGCATGCGAAAAGTAGGGCGATAAAAACGTTTATCGCTGAGTTTACGACTATCCTGTTGAATGAGCTTCCAGTAACGCTTGATAGCCTTGTATTCATGGGATTTTCGATGAAACTGATTCATGATTTGGACACGCACACGACTCATAGCACGGCTCATGTGTTGAACAATATGGAAACGATCCAACACGATTTTAGCGTTTGGAAAAAGCTGTTTAGCTAAGGCATAGTAGGGACTAAACATATCCATAGTAATGATTTTCACCTGACATCGGACTGCTCTATCGTAACGAAGAAAGTGATTTCGGATGACAGCCTGTGTTCTTCCTTCAAGAACAGTGATAATGTTGAGCTTGTCAAAATCTTGTGCAATAAAGCTCATCTTTCCCTTTGTAAAAGCGTACTCGTCCCAGGACATAATCTCAGGGAGGTAAGAAAAATCAGACTTAAAACGGAAGTCATTGAGCTTACGAATGACAGTTGAAGTTGAAATAGCCAGCTGATGAGCAATATCGGTCATAGAAGTCTTTTCAATCAGCTTTTGCGCAATCTTTTGGTTGATGATACGAGGAATTTGATGATTCTTCTTGACGAGAGAGGTTTCGGCGACCATCATTTTCGAGCAATGATAGCACTTGAATCGACGCTTTTTCAGGAGGATTCTAGTAGGCATACCAGTCGTTTCGAGGTAAGGAATTTTCGACGGTTTTTGAAAGTCATATTTCTTCATTTGATGTCCACAATCAGGACAAGATGGGGCATTGTAATCCAGTTTAGCGATGATTTCCTTGAGTGTATCCTTATTGATGATGTCTAGAATCTGGATATTAGGGTCTTTAATATCGAGTAGTTTTGTGATAAAATGTAATTGTTCCATATGAATCTTTCTAATGAGTTGTTTAGTCGCTTTTCATTATAGGTCATATGGGACTTTTTTTCTACAACAAAATAGGCTCCATAAGATCCAT
>NZ_JAPVZW010000028.1:0-1380 GCF_041432595.1 Streptococcus sp. 27098_8_86 | reverse complement strand
TTGTGCACCTTGGTCACCTTTAGGTCCCTTGATGTTACCTTCTTTTTCCCATGTGCCGTTGTTCTTAACGAAGACGTCACCTGTTTCTGTGTTAACGTATTTATCGCCGTCTTTACCTTCTGTTGTTGGATCAACTTTGCCGTTCAATACGTCTTTTCCATCACGGCCGTCACGTCCTGCAGGTCCTTGCGCTCCATCACGTCCGTCGCGTCCCGCTGGTCCTGGTACACCTTCACGGCCGTCACGTCCTGCAGGTCCTTGCGCTCCATCACGTCCTTGAAGACCTTGAGCACCCTGTTCACCCTTAGGTCCTTGTAGCCCTTGTGGTCCTTGTGGTCCTGCAACTCCGGCTTCACCTTTTAGACCTTGAGGCCCACGAATGTTACCAATCTTATCCCAAGTTCCGTTTTCTTTCTTATAAACATCACCTGTAGTTGCATCGATATAAGTGTCGCCATCTTTACCATCATCTGCTGTTGGTGCTTTAGGTCCACTTAATAATTCAGCACCATTACGTCCGGCTGCACCTGCTGCACCATTGGCACCGTCTGTACCATTATAAATTGGTTGTTTAGCAATTAAGTCATCTATACCTTCATCGTACCGACCATTACCATTGTTATCAAAGTACGCTGTAATAAGAGTACCTTCTCTTGGTTTTTCTGCTGGTGCTGTAGATGGGGCGTCTGCTAAAGCTCTTCTTACTCTTCCGCTTCTTTGATTGTTTAATCTTGCTGCTGCTTCAGCTAAGGCATTTAAGTCGATGGTTGGTGTACGTCCATCTTTACCATCTTTAATGTTAGCTACAACAGGCTCTTCTCCAGGAATTGTAAATGTAATGTCAGTACTATGACCATCTTTACCACGAGCTGTAGTAATTACTGGCGTTTTACCATCACGTCCTGCTGCCCCTGTTTCACCACGTTCGCCACGATCACCTTTAGCACCTTGTGCACCAGTTAATCCACGTTCACCTTGGTCTCCTTTTTCACCTTTGGCACCATCTGCAATGACAACTTCTTTTAGTTTTGTATCTCCTGCATCAAATTCGTTGTTGTCATTTTGATCATAATAGAAGATAACAGTTGTTGTTTTATCAGCTTCATTTCGTTGAGTCGCAACTAATGGGCTTGCTCCATCGAAACCATCTCTTACAACAGTATTTGTAACATTACCTCTACCGTCGTTAATAGTGATAGTGTGAGTACCGTCTTCTTTATTATCTTTAACGGTTACGGTTGGAGTTACACCGTCACGACCTGCCTGACCTTGGTCTCCTTTTTCACCTTTAGCACCTTGTGCTCCAGTCAGACCACGTTCACCTCGGTCTCCTTTTTCACCTTTAGCACCTTGTGCTCCGGTTAGACCGCGTTCGCCTCG
>NZ_JAPVZW010000027.1:0-1399 GCF_041432595.1 Streptococcus sp. 27098_8_86 | reverse complement strand
CACTAGCTTTTATGTGATTAATTTCGATTTTTCTTCCTGTATCCAAGATTCAAAAACATCTGATACTGATAAATCTTCATTTTTTTCATACATTGCATCGTATCTGTAATTGCTTTTAAGACTATTATTTTTCACATCATATACCAATCTTATTTCAGTAGGTACTTCTTTAGAGTTCTCTTCAAAAAGTACTTCTATCTTTTCTGCATCCTCTATTCCATATTCTAATAGCGAGAATTGGATATCATCTGAATCATTAATTTTTTCTGACAAATACTCATTTACATCACTTTTCTCAGAAATGAATCCACCAATTTTATAAAAAACATCAAAAGAAACTAAACCATCCTCTAAAACCACATATATATAAACTGTCTCTGCTTTATTTTCTACATACTCGAGTGATAAAGAAATCATATCGGATTGAATATCCATCAATTGATCTTCGAATACTCTATTCATACTAACTACCTCTTATTGATATTTCTAATAATCTCTATTCTTGTTTTTCTATCAATTTTATATCGAACTTGAAATTTTGATGGCCTTAATGAGTTGCCATCATACTTAATTTTGACACTTACGCTAACTTTTTTATTATTCTTAAGTGCATTCATCCATTCTCTCTCAAGACGACGATACTCTTTCAAGTTAACATCTTTCGCCTGAGATAACAAGTTATCCAACTCAGGCGATCCACCAAATAAATCTCCAAATATATGACCCGCATGATCATCAGGTAATTTATCCGGTGTATTTCCTTTATGTCGTAGTCTACCATCATGTAGCTTTAATTGCAAGTTATCTGCGTACGCTTCACTAATACGCCCCAACTCGTCTGTCTGATATAAATAATTATGCTCTCCAGCCTGATATCGAACATTGGGCTTTAATTTCCTTGCACCGTCAAAGTGAGAACCATCTCGAAGTATATCACCGACCTTATCCGCTACTTTTCCAGCATCATCAGAAACTCTCACCACATCATCCGCATGTTTGCTAGAGAAGTGCATCACATCACGCAGAGTCTTACTCTCAACGCTGAAGGTAGGCATGGTTCCCATACCTCCCGCAAAGGCAAATGCCTTTTTACGAATGCCAACCGGGATTCGGGTGTCTAATAATTTCTCGCCAAATTTTCCAATGACATTATTGCTCTTAGACAGGATATTGTCAACCTTTGATCCCCATTTTTCAACATTTGCGAGAATTCTTGCTTTGGTACTGTTCTTGGCTAGGCTAATCATCTCAGCTACCTTAGCTCCTAACTTCGTACCCTTAGCCATCTTCCCTACAGCTGCTGGGCCGACAAAAAGACTGACAATCTCAAAGGTCAAGCCTCCTGCGTCATAGGCATCCATATGGGTAACTTTATCCCAGAGGGCTTTTCCTGTCTCCT
>NZ_JAPVZW010000025.1:0-1823 GCF_041432595.1 Streptococcus sp. 27098_8_86 | reverse complement strand
TCGATACTTGTTGCTGGGAGAGCTGTGTCGCACGTAAAACATCCTCTGTGAACTGACTTTCCCAGTCGTCACTATAGCCTTCAAAACGAAGTCGCTCAATCATCATGTTACTAACGAAAAATGCATCCATTCCAGGCATCTCACCCAAAGGCCAGATGCGAGCCAGATAATCCACTACATAGTCATCAAATCCTTCTTGAAGAGATGGTACTATAGATTAGTATAAAAAGGAGAAACATCTTTAATGATTTCTTTTGAAAAAGCTGTCTGTAGGGGAAGAATATCAATAGCTTCAGAATACTGCTGATGATTTAAATAATCAACAATAGCAAGACAATCTTTTTCTTCACCATCTACAACGAGCGTTGCTACTGGTTGATTCTCTCTAACAACCATCAATAGGTAGACCATCCGAACACCCGTATTCTGTTGTAAGAATGAAATTAAAGGAGTTGTCAGCCAAGAATAATCTTTACTTGGAACCCCAAATGATACTTGCTTTTCCGTCGTACTCTGTCCGTGGAATAAAGCTGATGGAAGGACTACATTATCAGACATAGGGTTTAGAACAATTCCAGCTATTTGATGATTAGACTGAAGTAACTGTATACAATCAGATAGGCGAACAGATTCCAACTGAATTGAATTATTATCACTTATAGGTGGCAGTTGCTCTTCTTGACTCGTTAAAATAGGCAGATAAAAATTTTCTGTTCCATCCTGAATATGGAGAATGCGGAACGTCTGCTTATCTACCCATCTTATAGGGACGAACAGCGTCCATTTCTCCATATCTGAAAGAAGTTTCGACCTATTCTCTTCTGTTCGATTCGATGAAAAATGTTGTAAACTATCTTTTATGTTCATTCTTTTTCAATTCCTTATCTAAATCTTGAAGTAGGTAGATGATTTCTAAATTATAATTAGCAGTTGCATCTATCAACATACGTGCATGATCCTTAAGATGAACATTCGATGGGATAGTTTCTGTTTCCTTTATTGATCTAATAATGTTATAAAGAGTGTTAATTGCTCCTTTTCCCTGTATTTCTGAAGGATACTGTTCATCCATTATTTTTAAAATTTTATTGGCTATCTCTATTGATTTCATACTCATAATCTACTCCTTAATTAGGGACAGTCCTTACATTCACTACCCAATCCTGCGACCATCCCTGTGGTAATAATATTTGGTCCGCACCGCCTTTTAGAACAGTCCCTGATGAAGAAATCTTCTGCGGCGCAACTTTTCCAATACTTAATGTTTCTCCCTTAGGAATTCGAATCTCTACTTCGTACATCCGAGTATTCTTCCATTCAGGTAATAAAGCTGTATCAATTTTCGCTTGAATCCTATTTTGAGCAGGAGAAGAGGTTACAAAACTTCCTTCTTGTTTTGCATTCCCTCCAAATGTACGATAAACAGTTACTTCTTCTGTTGTCACTACCGTCCGATATTGTCCATCCTGAAATGAATCCACAATCCATGATGGAAGGTCAGCCTTCTCTATTAATTTTACACTACCATCAATATCTGTAGGATATCTAAATTGATTTTCTTTTCCTAAATACTCCCCAAACTTCGAACTTTCCCGTGCAAGTCGACTTTGCCTAAGATTTTCAAGAATCCGCTCTTTATCAAAGGGCTTCTCTGCCACTCTCACCACATCATCCGCATGTTTGCTTGAGAAGTGCATCACATCACGTAGTGTCTTACTCTCAACGCTGAAGGTAGGCATGGTTCCCATACCTCCCGCAAAGGCAACTGCCTCTTTACGAATGCCAACTGGGATTCGAGTATCTAATAGTTTCTCCCCAAATTT
>NZ_JAPVZW010000024.1:0-2153 GCF_041432595.1 Streptococcus sp. 27098_8_86 | reverse complement strand
GGATCGCTCGAATGGGATTGGTTCCTGGTGGGGAGATGTCGTTGAGGGAACACGAAATCTGCCTATTCCACAGGACTTGAAAGATACACTCCTGTTTGCGGAAGGTTTTATTGGTGCAGCAGGTAGTATGGTTTCAGAGACTGCTATCGGAGCTGTAGATTTGACTCAGATCATTGGTATTGCCAGTATTGATGGCGTCAATCGCTTAACAGGAGGTCAAACTCCAGAGTGGATGAAGCGGGACTTGCAAGGGACGGCAGATAACCTGTCTAGCCTTGCGGAGTTAGGAGTAGGAACTTACACTGCTCTGACGGATCCAGGAGCAGCTATGCGTGGCCAGGATCCCAATGCCAGTTATGCGGATAAGGCTGCTTATCGTGCTCAGCAGACAGGAAAAGCCCTCTGGGATAAAGTTACCCATATGGATGCCTATGATGCAGGAGGCTTGACCTTTGAGATTGCCAGTCTTTTTGTCGGTCCAGCAGCTGTAGGTAAGATGGCTAAGGGTACGAAGTTAGGAGCTAAGGCAGCTGAGATGATTAGCCTAGCCAAGAACAGTACCAAAGCAAGAATTCTCGCAAATGTTGAAAAATGGGGATCAAAGGTTGACAATATCCTAGCGAAGAGCAATAATGTCATTGGGAAATTTGGGGAGAAACTATTAGATACCCGAATCCCAGTTGGTATTCGTAAAGAGGCAATTGCCTTTGCGGGAGGTATGGGCTCAATGCCTACCCCTACCTTCAGCGTTGAGAGTAAGACTCTGCGTGATGTGATGCACTTCTCTAGCAAACATGCGGATGATGTGGTGAGAGTTTCTGATGATGCTGGAAAAGTAGCGGATAAGGTCGGTTATATACTTCGAGATGGTTCTCACTTTGACGGTGCAAGGAAATTAAAGCCCAATGTTCGATATCAGGCTGGAGAGCATAATTATTTATATCAGACAGACGAGTTGGGGCGTATTAGTGAAGCGTACGCAGATAACTTGCAATTAAAGCTACATGATGGTAGACTACGACATAAAGGAAATACACCGGATAAATTACCTGATGATCATGCGGGTCATATATTTGGAGATTTATTTGGTGGATCTCCTGAATTAGATAATTTATTATCACAAGCGAAAGACGTAAATCTCAAAACCTATCGTCGTCTTGAACGAGACTGGTCAGAAGCAATTAAAGCGAATAAGAAAGTTGAAGTTCACGTCAAAATTGAGTACGTAGGGAAGTCTTCACGACCGAAGACATTTAGGGTAAATTATACAATTGATGGACAAACTTATACACGTCGTATAAAAAATATTAATGGAGTGAAGTAAATGATATTTGAAGATTTGTTAATGGAAATTCAATCTGATTTGGTGTCTTTGGGATTAGAATATTCGAATAGTCAAATTGATGAAATTTATTTGTATGGTTATATGGAAGAAGGTAGTTATTTTTTCAATTTATTTTTTAAGAAAAATGGGGAGATAATTAGACTCAATCAGATTAATGATTTTTTGAGTGAAAATGAAAAAATAGACGATTCACGTGATAGACAGATACAACTTCTAGAATTAGGAATTGATGATTTGGAAAAAATCGAGATTTTGTTTGAGAATAATAAAAAAGAAGTACCTACCGAAATCAAAATTATTTATAATAAGAGCAGCAATAGTCTCAAATCTAAATATAGTTATTCGCCTATTTCAGATGATACTTCAGAATTAGAATTATTCAATAACTGGTATAATACGGTGAAAGTAGAAAATAATATTTGAAGATAAGATAATGGATTTACAAGTAGTCAAGCACTTTGAACTTAGTTCCTACTCCATTATCATATAGTTATGAAAATCAGGAAGCTCAGATCCATTATAATCAACTAGATCAACTATTTTCCATCACGGATTTACAGGATTTCATGGGGATTGTGGACAGTGTCTACAGTCCTATTTATCCTTTAGGTTCTGTTGTTGAGCTCGATTTGGAGCTCTTACCAGAGGAACTCCAGAAGAGCTTAGCGGAGGGACCAGGACCACTCGTTACGATTTCAGGCCGCAAGATGCCTCTTCAAGAAGGATTTGATGACTATGTGGTAGACTACTTGGCTCGCATCTGGCCTTTGGGCGAGATGCCTGGAATGGATGCTTTTTTCGTTAGTAA
>NZ_JAPVZW010000023.1:0-2899 GCF_041432595.1 Streptococcus sp. 27098_8_86 | reverse complement strand
CAGTGCTCTACCTCCAAGAATCTTTATGTCGACGCTAGCCCTAAAGCTATTTCGGAGAGAACCAGCTATCTCCAAGTTCGTTTGGAATTTCTCCGCTACCCACAAGTCATCCAAGCACTTTTCAACGTGCCCTGGTTCGGTCCTCCAGTGCGTCTTACCGCACCTTCAACCTGCTCATGGGTAGGTCACATGGTTTCGGGTCTACGTCATGATACTAATTCGCCCTATTCAGACTCGGTTTCCCTACGGCTCCGTCTCTTCAACTTAACCTCGCATCATAACGTAACTCGCCGGTTCATTCTACAAAAGGCACGCTCTCACCCATTAACGGGCTCGAACTTGTTGTAGGCACACGGTTTCAGGTTCTATTTCACTCCCCTCCCGGGGTGCTTTTCACCTTTCCCTCACGGTACTGGTTCACTATCGGTCACTAGGGAGTATTTAGGGTTGGGAGATGGTCCTCCCAGATTCCGACGGGATTTCACGTGTCCCGCCGTACTCAGGATACTGCTAGGTACAAAGACTATTTTAAATACGAGGCTATTACTCTCTTTGGCTGATCTTCCCAAATCATTCTTCTATAATCTTTGAGTCCACATTGCAGTCCTACAACCCCGAAGAGTAAACTCTTCGGTTTGCCCTTCTGCCGTTTCGCTCGCCGCTACTAAGGCAATCGCTTTTGCTTTCTCTTCCTGCAGCTACTTAGATGTTTCAGTTCACTGCGTCTTCCTCCTCACATCCTTAACAGATGCGGGTAACAGGTAGTACCTGCTGGGTTCCCCCATTCGGAAATCCCTGGATCATCGCTTACTTACAGCTACCCAAGGCATATCGTCGTTTGTCACGTCCTTCTTCGGCTCCTAGTGCCAAGGCATCCACCGTGCGCCCTTATTAACTTAACCTTATTTTTCTGACCTTTCAGTCATAAACTCTTATTAATACTACAGCGTTTTCGGTTTATTTTCTTGTTACTATTTGATATAGATATTCAATTTTCAATGTGCATTACTTGGTGATCTCTCACCAATGGAGCCTAGCGGGATCGAACCGCTGACCTCCTGCGTGCAAAGCAGGCGCTCTCCCAGCTGAGCTAAGGCCCCACAAGACCTCTCAAGACTAAACAAGACCAATGCGCAGTTCCTTATCCTTAGAAAGGAGGTGATCCAGCCGCACCTTCCGATACGGCTACCTTGTTACGACTTCACCCCAATCATCTATCCCACCTTAGGCGGCTGGCTCCTTACGGTTACCTCACCGACTTCGGGTGTTACAAACTCTCGTGGTGTGACGGGCGGTGTGTACAAGGCCCGGGAACGTATTCACCGCGGCGTGCTGATCCGCGATTACTAGCGATTCCGACTTCATGTAGGCGAGTTGCAGCCTACAATCCGAACTGAGACTGGCTTTAAGAGATTAGCTTGCCGTCACCGGCTTGCGACTCGTTGTACCAGCCATTGTAGCACGTGTGTAGCCCAGGTCATAAGGGGCATGATGATTTGACGTCATCCCCACCTTCCTCCGGTTTATTACCGGCAGTCTCGCTAGAGTGCCCAACTGAATGATGGCAACTAACAATAGGGGTTGCGCTCGTTGCGGGACTTAACCCAACATCTCACGACACGAGCTGACGACAACCATGCACCACCTGTCACCTCTGTCCCGAAGGAAAGCTCTATCTCTAGAGCGGTCAGAGGGATGTCAAGACCTGGTAAGGTTCTTCGCGTTGCTTCGAATTAAACCACATGCTCCACCGCTTGTGCGGGCCCCCGTCAATTCCTTTGAGTTTCAACCTTGCGGTCGTACTCCCCAGGCGGAGTGCTTAATGCGTTAGCTACGGCACTAAACCCCGGAAAGGGTCTAACACCTAGCACTCATCGTTTACGGCGTGGACTACCAGGGTATCTAATCCTGTTTGCTCCCCACGCTTTCGAGCCTCAGCGTCAGTTACAAGCCAGAGAGCCGCTTTCGCCACCGGTGTTCCTCCATATATCTACGCATTTCACCGCTACACATGGAATTCCACTCTCCCCTCTTGCACTCAAGTTAAACAGTTTCCAAAGCGTACTATGGTTAAGCCACAGCCTTTAACTTCAGACTTATCTAACCGCCTGCGCTCGCTTTACGCCCAATAAATCCGGACAACGCTCGGGACCTACGTATTACCGCGGCTGCTGGCACGTAGTTAGCCGTCCCTTTCTGGTAAGATACCGTCACAGTGTGAACTTTCCACTCTCACACTCGTTCTTCTCTTACAACAGAGCTTTACGATCCGAAAACCTTCTTCACTCACGCGGCGTTGCTCGGTCAGACTTCCGTCCATTGCCGAAGATTCCCTACTGCTGCCTCCCGTAGGAGTCTGGGCCGTGTCTCAGTCCCAGTGTGGCCGATCACCCTCTCAGGTCGGCTATGTATCGTCGCCTTGGTGAGCCGTTACCCCACCAACTAGCTAATACAACGCAGGTCCATCTGGTAGTGATGCAATTGCACCTTTTAAGCAAATGTCATGCAACATCTACTCTTATGCGGTATTAGCTATCGTTTCCAATAGTTATCCCCCGCTACCAGGCAGGTTACCTACGCGTTACTCACCCGTTCGCAACTCATCCAGAGAAGCAAGCTCCTCCTTCAGCGTTCTACTTGCATGTATTAGGCACGCCGCCAGCGTTCGTCCTGAGCCAGGATCAAACTCTCATTAAAAGTTTGAGTTCTCACTCATTTCTGTCACTGACAGATTTATTGTTTTTTCATTGTTCAGTACTACAACCTTAGTTGTAGTGCCCTGCACATTGGTTCGTCTTGTTCAGTTTTCAAAGGTCTTTGTCACTCGCTTCTCTCAAGTGACAACTATATTAGTATATCACAGCCGCTTTCGCTTGTCAACACTTTTTTGAAACTTTTT
>NZ_JAPVZW010000022.1:0-2956 GCF_041432595.1 Streptococcus sp. 27098_8_86 | reverse complement strand
ACCGAACAAAATCCTCACTGCGCATAAAGGCAGTCGATACTTGTTGCTGGGAGAGCTCGATAAAATTCAAATCAAATTTCACTGAGTTGCTTTTCTAAATTTATTATTATGGTTTGTCCCAAAGAGGTGAGGAATACATATAGCTTCCTCTGTTAGATATGTCCCTTCGACCCTCACGTACTATAAAGTCCAATACATTAAAGAATTTTTTTTCAGCCTCAGAAAAATTATCAAATTCAAATGTTCTTCCAATTACATAAGCCCTCTCATCTCTGCTATTCACCATGAATAAATTATCTTTGTAAAATATA
This sequence comes from Streptococcus sp. 27098_8_86, assembly GCF_041432595.1. Lineage (GTDB taxonomy): Bacteria > Bacillota > Bacilli > Lactobacillales > Streptococcaceae > Streptococcus > Streptococcus pneumoniae_F. The sequence goes on along the minus strand of NZ_JAPVZW010000022.1, from coordinate 2,645 downwards.
TGTACAGCAAATGGTGTTCTATTTGTTTCATCGAAAAGAACATACCGTAAAGATATATAATTTTTTTCTTTTATAATACATTCTATTTCTTGTTTGAATTTTTCAATTTGTTCCGAATTCATTTTATCACCTCTTTTAATAAACCTAAATCTTCATAATACTTCAAAGAATTCCCTAGTTGTATCTGAGTTCCTCCACCTGCTCCAAAGACTTTTGCAATTTCTCCTTGTTGAATATTAGCCAGATCTGACAAAGAAAATCCCCGGTTTTCCATTGCATCAATTAAGCTTTCTTTAACTTCTGATGAAGCTGTTTTAAAAGCATTTATTATATTTTCTTCTGTCAAATCATGCATTACTCTATATTGATGATAATCTTGATCCCCCTCTGGATAAGGTAATCCGCGTTTATTAAAAGCTATAATTTTTCCATCTTCAACGTTAATTTACTGTTTACCATATCAAATCCATATTAACTCTCACTACTTGCCAGAATTTTTGACCCTTCTGGTAATAATTCTTCTAGCTCTTGACGGGTAAAATGCCTTTGTGCTGCGGCATTATTTTTTAAAACCTCAATGTGTTTTCGCCAAAAAAGCTTATTTGCTTCCTCTTGTGACATATTAGGTGGCCAAGCATCATTTTTTAGCCTAAAATGTAACTCTACTAAATTCTTTTCTCCACTCTCAATCAACTGAAACAACTCTAGTGGCAATTCATACACCACTCGTTGTTCCGCAATACCTCCTTCATCCACGACAAGATAATATTGTTCGCCGTGTTTCCAGATATGCTGGCCATAACCTGCTACTTCCTCAAACTTGATAACATCTTCCCAAATTAATTTACTGTGTTCCATATAGCATCTCCTTCCTTTATACTGATATCTTTCATAACTCCTTCTGGCATATCTCCTGGATAAGTGCGACCTCCTGGACGCCACCACTCATTCGCTCCTGACTCATTACCACTCGGAATAGATATTCCTTTTTCAGAGACAACTTCCGGTGTTACATCCAAGCGATAAAGTGGTTTATCACCTAAGTACCCTTCGTCAAATCCTAGTAAGGTTTCATAGAGGCGATTATCACCTTGAGCAACATCTTGGATAACATCCGCATGTTCTTTACTCAACCAGAAACTTGTCCCATCGTCACCTCCTACAATTCCTCCATTCCAATTTTCGCTAGGCTGGAACTTTTGGAACCTAGAAGCCCCGTTATCAAATTGCTTCTTGTGAGCCTCAATATAGTCTTGGGTCAAATATTCTTCAGGCCGTGGTCTTGGAGTAATTTCTTTATCAGTCGCAACAATTTCATCAAAAAGAGACTTTTTATCAAATCCCTCTACCAGCTCAACCTTCGGTGCTTTCTCAGAAATCTCCAGGACTCGAACACGGTCTTCTGGACTAAGGCCGGCCTCCACATACTTGTTCCACTGGCTATAACGTTGAGCGTCCTCTACCGACATACCGTCAATGAAAGTTCTCGCCTTAGCTCCACTCTCCGCCACATCATCCGCATGTTTGCTTGAGAAGTGCATCACATCACGCAGAGTCTTACTCTCAACGCTGAAGGCAGGCATTGAGCCCATACCTCCCGCAAAGGCAAATGCTTCTTTGCGGATACCGACTGGGATTCGGGTGTCTAATAATTTCTCCCCAAATTTTCCAATGACATTATTGCTCTTCGCTAGGATATTGTCAACCTTTGATCCCCATTTTTCAACATTTGCGAGAATTCTTGCCTTGGTACTGTTCTTGGCTAACTGAATCATCTCAGCTGCCTTAGCTCCTAACTTGGTCCCCTTAGCCATCTTCCCCACAGCTGCTGGACCGACAAAAAGACTGGCAATCTCAAAGGTCAAGCCTCCTGCGTCATAGGCATCCATATGGGTAACTTTATCCCAGAGGGCTTTTCCTGTCTCTTGAGCACGATAAGCAGCCTTATCCGCATAACTGGCATTAGGGTCTTGACCGCGCATAGCCGCACCTGGATCCGTCAGAGCAGTGTAAGTGCCTACTCCTAACTCCGCAAGGCTAGACAGGTTATCTACCGTCCCTTGCAAGTCCCGCTTCATCCACTCTGGAGTTTGACCTCCTGTTAGGCGATTGACGCCATCAATACTGGCAATGCCAATGATCTGAGTCAAATCTACAGCTCCGATGGCAGTCTCTGAAACCATACTACCTGCTGCACCAATAAAACCTTCCGCAAACAGGAGGGTATCTTTCAAGTCCTGTGGAATAGGCAGATTTCGTGTGCCCTCAACGACATCGCCCCACCAGGAACCAATCTCGTTCGAGCGATCCTTCAGCCAGGCTTGGATGGGGTGATGACAGCGATAAGAAGCTTCTCGCTCAGCGGCTTCTTGTTCTGCCTTGCGTTTAGCAGCCTCAATCGCTTCGGCCTTCGCTTTCGCATACTGCTGATCCACCTCATAAATCGCTTTACCGAGGTCGTCATGCGCCACAAAGTTAGTTAAAACAGGATTGCTATAACTCAGACTCTTCACTCTTCCAGCAGCTGCCATTTGACTACTTAAAGCACTAAAAAGCTGTTCAGTACTGCTGGTTGTCGTCATCTTATCAAAGGCATTGACCTTATTCTTCGTATCCTGAACATACTTCCGGGCTGTCTGGGTATT
>NZ_JAPVZW010000021.1:0-3577 GCF_041432595.1 Streptococcus sp. 27098_8_86 | reverse complement strand
CAGGGTGCTCAAGGTCTTCAAGGACGCGACGGACGTGAAGGTGTATCAGGACCAGCGGGACGCGACGGACGTGATGGAGCACAAGGACCTGCAGGACGTGACGGCCGTGATGGACGCGACGGAAAAGACGTATTGAACGGCAAAGTCAACCCAACTACAGAAGGTAAAGACGGCGATAAATACGTTAACACAGAAACAGGTGACGTCTTCGTTAAGAATAACGGCACATGGGAAAAAGAAGGCAACATCAAGGGACCTAAGGGTGACAAAGGTGAACGTGGAGAAGATGGTAAGACTCCAGAAGTAACTGTAACTCCAGGTAAAGATGGTCATAGTACCGACATTACATTCACTGTTCCAGGTAAAGATCCAGTTACAGTAAATGTTAAGAACGGTGAAAATGGTTTGAACGGTAAAACTCCAAAAGTTGATTTGCTTCGTGTTGAAGGACAAAACGGAAATCCATCTCATACAATTGTGACATTCTATACTGATGAAAACAATGATGGTAAGTACACTCCAGGAACTGATGAACTTCTAGGTTCTGAAATGATTAAAGATGGTGCTAAAGGTGCGGACGGACGTGATGGTAAATCATTGCTTACTGTCAAAGATGGTAAAGAAACTAAAGTTTACCAAGAAGATCCAGCACATCCAGGTCAACCATTGAACCCTGAAAAACCTCTTGCAGTTATTAAAGATGGAGTGGACGGTGTCTCTCCAACAGTAACAGCTGTTCGTAAGGATGAAGAAGGTCATAAAGGTGTAGAAATCACGGTGGATAACCATGATGGTTCACAACCAACTACAGTCTTTGTTAAAGATGGTGCTAAGGGAGAAACTGGTGCAACCGGTCAGGATGGACAAACTCCTACAATCACTACTCAACGTGGACAAGATGGCCAAAGTACTGTTGTAACTATCACAACACCAGGTAAAGATCCAGTAACCTTTACAGTGAAAGATGGTAAGAATGGTAAAGATGGACGTACACCAACTATTGACTTAAATGCATTGGTGGAAGCAGTTAGAAGAGGTGTTGGATCAACTTCTAATTCACAACCTTCTGGAACATCAAGAAGTGCAAGAAATAGAAGAGCATTACCAGATGAAGATAGAAGTGCAACTGAGTCATCAGAAACAGTACAACCAACAACTACAGATGCAACAGATTCACAACCAGTAAATGGTACTCGTATTACAGCATACTATGATAATAATGGTAACGGTAAATACGATCCAGGTGTGGATGAATTAATTGGTACAAGTGATATCTTGAATGGTACAAATGGACGTAATGGTACAGATGGAGCTTCTGGTACAAATGGACGTAACGGTGCTGAATTACTAAGTGGAGTTACTGCCCCAACTGCTAATGATGGTAAAGACGGTGATACTTATATCGACGCCAATACAGGTGATGTTTACAAGAAAGAAAATGGTTCTTGGAACAAGATTGGTAATATCCGTGGACCTCAAGGAGTAGCCGGTGAAAAAGGCGACAAAGGCGAAAAAGGTGAAAAAGGTGAAAACGGAGCTAATGGAGCAGACGGTAAATCACCAGTTGTAAATGTAACGGACAATGGAGATGGAACACACTCTATTACTGTTAGAAACCCTGATGGTTCTGAATCAACAACTAAAGTTAAAGATGGTAAAGACGGTAAAACTGCCAATATCACTACAACAGAAAATCCAGATGGAAGCCACACAATTACTGTAACAAATCCAGATGGAACAACTAAAGAAACAGTTGTTAAAAACGGTAAAGACGGTAAGACTCCAAAAGTTGAAGTAACGGATAACGGAGATGGAACTCATACTGTTAAAGTTACGGATGGAGACGGTAATGTTACCAACGCTATCATCAAAGATGGTAAAGACGGTAAAGCTGCAACAGCAACTACAACAGAAAATCCAGATGGAAGCCACAGAGTAACAATCACTAACCCAGACGGAACGAAGAATGAGTTTGTTGTTAAGAATGGTCGTGACGGTGTTGACGGACGTACTCCAACCGCATCTGTTCGTGATAATGGAGACGGAAGTCATACAATCGTTATTACAAATCCAGAAGGTGTGACAACTGAAACCACAGTTCGTGATGGTAAATCACCAAAAGTTACAATAACTGACGAACAGAATGGAACACATAAGATCTCAGTTCTAAATGGTGATGGAACAACTACTGAAACAATCATTAAAGATGGTAAATCACCAGTAGCAACAGTTAGAGATAACCATGATGGTACTTACACAATTCGTGTAGAAAACGGTAATGGTACTGTTTCTGAAACCACAGTTCGTGACGGTAAATCACCAACTGCTAAGGTTGTGGATAACGGAGATGGAACTCACACTATCACAGTTGTGAACTCAGACGGTACAACTACAACAACTACAGTTCGTGATGGTAAAGAACCAAAACTTGAAGTGATTGATAACAACAACGGTTCACACACTATTAAAGTGACAGGAGCTGATGGTAAAGAAACTACAACTACAATCTTTGATGGTAAATCACCAAAAGCGAACATCGTTGATAACGGAGACGGAACTCACACATTAACAATCATAGATTCTGATGGTCGTCAATACAAATCTATTATCAAAGATGGTAAAGACGGTAAAGATGGCGTTTCACCAACTGTAACTGTTAAAAATAATAACGACGGAACTCACGTTGTTACAATCACTAATCCAGATGGAAGTAAGACAGAAATGGTGATTAAAGACGGTAAAGATGGTAAATCACCAAAAGTTTCTGTTGAAGATAATGGTGATGGTAGTCATACAATCACAATCATCAATTCTGATGGAACTGTGACAAAAACAGTTGTTAAAGATGGACGTGATGGTCGCGACGGCAAAGATGGTAAGGACGGAAAAGATGGTAAATGTGGTTGCCAAGGCAAACCAGTAACACCATCAAATGACAAACCAGTTCCTCCAACACGTAATGTGCCAGAAGGACCAACGTTTGCAATGCCAGAACCACCAGTTCATGAATTGCCAGAATTCAACGGTGGTGTTCCAGGAATGCCAGAGGTTAATGAATTGCCAGAATTCAATGGTGGAGTACCAGGTATGCCAGAAGTCAATGAACTTCCTAATCCAGAAGTTCCAGGAATGCCAACACCTCCAGTTCATGAAATTCCAGAATTTAATGGCGGAGTACCTGGTATGCCAGAAGTCAATGACAAACCAACTTCAAACATTCCTGAAGTTCCAACACAACCAAATCCAAATGTACCAGTTCAACCGGTAACACCATTAACTTCTAACCCAGTAGTACCAACTACAGGTAAAGAAAAACATGGGGACAAATTACCAGAAACTGGAAGCCAATCTGATTATATCTCTGTTCTTTTAGGTAGCGGTATTCTATTGAGCCTATATGTAGGTCGAAGAAAAGAAGATTAATCAGCAACAAGCAGTCACTAATTTCTCGAAAGAAGATGATAAGTGATAGATCTCGAATGAAAGAATATTCTTAGAACGATTTTCCATGATGGAAAAGACTGCTAAAAACCTTGAGTGGTAACGCTCAAGGTTTTTTTGGATGGCTGATGTTTGT
>NZ_JAPVZW010000020.1:0-3588 GCF_041432595.1 Streptococcus sp. 27098_8_86 | reverse complement strand
GCCATTTGACTACTTAAAGCACTAAAAAGTTGCTCCGCACTGCTGGTTGTCGTCATCTTATCAAAGGCATTGACCTTATTCTTCGTATCCTGAACATACTTCCGAGCTGTCTGGGTATTAGTATAGAAGGTGCTGCTTAAGGGAGCACTCAGACGATAGAGACTCGAAATACCATCATAGATACTCTTGAAATTGGTATCCATCACCTTATGCTTTTCATCGGCTTCATTTAGCTTCTTGACCGCATCATCCAAAGTTTCTTCTGCTAAAACTGCTGTTGCAGAGGTTTCGCCAACAAGATTCTGAAAATCCGTGATCGTCTTGGAAAACTCAGAACCTAGAAATTCTAAGCTATTCTTTAAGCCAACAATCACGGGGTTATGAACATTATTGATTTCATTCGTAATCGCTTTCCCAACTTCCCCATACATGGAATTACTGGTGATGATGGCATTCATCCCATTTTTAGCGGTGTCCAACTGACTCTGAGCAGTTGCGACCATCTTCATATAGGCCTCTTGGGCTTTCTGAAGTTCCGCAATATCGACATAAAATCCCATTAGCCTTCCTCCTAGTGAACATAAAAAGCGAGGAATCAATATCTATTCTTCAATCTCCAAATTCATTTTCTTCGTCATCCAAGACTACTTCCCCTGAACTTTCCCATTCTTCTTTTGTGATTTCGCCACTTTGATACATGAAGTTTTTATTCAATTCAACTAAAATATCATCAAAGTCATCAAAACAATCGATTATCCCCCTAATTCCAGTTAATAGATTATAGAAAGCAATAGTATAATCTGAATTCTCTGAAGAGGAAATTGTAGTAATGTCTATCTTGTTAAACAATCTTAATCCTTCATAAAAACGATCTTCATATTTTTTTAGAAAGATATTTATCGTATTGTCTATATCTCTGATACTTTCTTCTCTAAGTAGCACACCTTTATTGTTCTCATTAAGAATAGTCAATCGTTTCATTACATCTTTTAACTCTGAACTAATCATTTTAATCTCCTTCCAGAAGCTAAATTAAATTTTTTACTATTAGAAGTTCCATCAAGATTAAGAACATCCTTTACTTTACCTCTTTTATTGAATACCTCAAAATGATCTTTATGCAGACCATCTAAGTACAATTTATCTCCTTTTTTCAAAATATCATCTATATCTTTAGTCACCTCATAAACACTCTGCCCGTCATACTTCTTCTTAGTCTTTCTAAGGCTTCCCACAATCTTTTGTCCAAATTCTGTTTCAAAAAACTCCGACATATTATTGACAGCTTGTGTGACTCTCTCCGCCTTCCCAGAACCACCTAAACCTCTCACAACATCATCCGCATGTTTGCTTGAGAAGTGCATCACATCACGCAGAGTCTTACTCTCAACGCTGAAGGTAGGCATGGTTCCCATACCTCCCGCAAAGGCAACTGCCTTTTTACGAATGCCGACTGGGATTCGGGTGTCTAATAATTTCTCGCCAAATTTTCCAATGACATTATTGCTCTTCGCTAGGATATTGTCAACCTTTGAACCCCATTTTTCAACATTTGCGAGGATTTTTGCCTTGGTACTGTTCTTGGCTAAGCTAATCATCTCAGCTGCCTTAGCTCCTAACTTGGTCCCCTTAGCCATCTTACCTACAGCTGCTGGACCGACAAAAAGACTCGCGACTTCAAAGGTCAAGCCTCCTGCATCATAGGCATCCATATGGGTGACCTTATCCCAGAGGGCTTTTCCTGTCTCTTGAGCACGATAAGCTGCCTTATCCGCATAGCTGGCATTGGGATCCTGACCACGCTGAGCCGCTCCTGGATCCGTCAGAGCAGTGTAAGTTCCTACTCCTAACTCCGCAAGGCTAGACAGGTTATCTGCCGTCCCTTGCAAGTCCCGCTTCATCCACTCTGGAGTTTGACCTCCTGTTAGGCGATTGACGCCATCAATACTGGCAATACCAATGATCTGAGTCAAATCTACAGCTCCGATGGCAGTCTCTGAAACCATACTTCCAGCTGAACCAATAAAACCTTCCGCAAACAGGAGTGTATCTTTCAAGTCCTGTGGAATAGGTAGATTCCGTGTGCCCTCAACGACATCTCCCCACCAGGAGCCAATCTCATTCGAGCAATCCTTTTTAATTCATCAATTTTATCGACAAATGACATACGGAAATCAGAACGATAAAGAGTTCCTCCGATAAAGGTTCTATCACATCCCAATATTTCCAACAAGCTCCGAAATAATATAAATATGCTCTTTTATTTTTACCTTATCTATATTTTCCACAGTCTTCTGTCCACCTAAACCAAGCAATGGGACAAATCCAAAGCAGTAATCATAATCTAAGTCTCCGTATTGTTTCAATGCACTTTTATATAAATCAATTTCAAAATAATCCTTCTGAAAATCTTCATCCTTCAAGAATTTCAAGAAAAATAGAAAGTTTTCCAAAATGATTTCAAATACTCCATCTTTGTACTTTACAAGCCTTAAATATCTATTTTCTTCAAATGTTATAATATCACCGAATGCTGTCACAAATATTGGAACTGCTAAGTCCCCACGGAAGTATGTTGAATCCAACAAATCTCTATATTCCTCAGGATTAATAATTTTTAAATATCCTCCTAAAAAAGTTCCTATACCTTGATTTTGCCAAATTTGAATCAATTCATCTGGTACCATAGTACGGTATTTTTCAACTACATCCTGAGGCATCGCCATAACTTTTATAAAATCATCTAACATAATATCACCTCTGTATATATTCCAATTTAATATTGAGCCTTGTTTTATCCAAATCATCTTTTAAAAGATGTTCAGTTGCTTTACGTATTTGCTGATCCATTTCGCTTATTCTTGAACGCCATTGAGATCCTAGAGAAGAATTAATACTAGTATCTCCCATACCTGTAATTTTAGTAGCATAACCGCCGGCTATCATATCTGGATCATGCAAAGCAGCTTGTGTTTTTATCCAGTCCTCAGCAATGCGCTTAGCTTCTGAACGAGAATTCCCTTGTAGCAACATCTCATTGTATTTATCTGCTAGAGCATTTTCTCTGGCAGCTTTTTGAGCAGTTTTAGCTTCCGATGAACGTCCGTTTTTGATGTATTCTTTCCTATTCTCAAAATACTCTTTTACAGTTAATTTGTTTAAACCTTCTTTTTGTCCTTTCAATTGACGAATAAACTCGGCTTCATCATGTTTCGGATTACGTTTAAATACTACGTTAATCTCCTCAATTCTTTGAATCTCTTTAGTTGATTGTAATAAATCTTCTCCCCTGTTTGCTACTTCTCCAGAACCGCCTACTCCTCGTGATACATCATCCGCATGTTTGCTTGAGAAGTGCATCACATCACGTAGTGTCTTACTCTCAACGCTGAAGGTAGGCATGGTTCCCATACCTCCCGCAAAGGCAACTGCCTCTTTACGAATGCCAACTGGGATTCGAGTATCTAATAGTTTCTCCCCAAATTTTCCAATGACATTATTGCTCTTCGCTAGGATATTGTCAACCTTTGAACCCCATTTTTCGACATTTGCGAGAACTCTTGCTTTGGTACTGTTCTTGGCTAACTG
>NZ_JAPVZW010000019.1:0-5225 GCF_041432595.1 Streptococcus sp. 27098_8_86 | reverse complement strand
CTTGTAAAAATCTTATTCTTATCGTATTGAACCATTACTTAAACCTCACATTGGCTGATTCAAGGAATTTATCACTCATAAATAGGATTCCCCTTTTGTATTTCTATGGTTCAGAAATATATAACTTTTCTATAAAATTAGTAAAATTATCTGCCAAAAAGTATACATTTGAATCTACCGACGACTGGTCAAATATAAATGTGTGGTCCCAAAAATAAATTCCTCTATCTTCTCCACTCACAATCATAACAAATAACCCTCCTCCATATTCCGTTCCGAAGACAAATGAATCGTATGGAAGTTCCATTTGATATTCTGAGTTCCAATCCGTTAGACTAAAGTTTTTATTCTCTGAAATACCTAACATTGTTCCAAAAATTACTTCTTCATTTAAATCATCAATAAAAAACGATAAGTACTGCTCTTTAGGAATACCCACATTAACTTTTAATAGAAATTCCTTATAGTCTTCTGGAAGTATTACATTTATTTCTTTTTCTATCTCTGATAGTTCTGAATTTGAGATAGGTCTCTCTAACGATTTAAAATAATACATTCTTTCCTCCATTATTTTCTTCTTAAAGCAAACCCACCTTATTTTATGGATGCCATTATATTATCAAAATCCTCTTTTAGTTGCTCGTATTTCTCATTACTATAGAGATAAAACGCCTCTATTCCTCTATGTATTATTGCATATACAGTTGGATGGAAATTCTTATCTGTGGCATCGATAACAAATTGCGTCATTTGAGTAGCTGCCTCTGGACTATAGCCCAACGCTTCTATTCCAACACGAATCATTGTAACTTGAACATCGATTGGAGAAATGGACTCTTGAATTGCTTTAGCATTTAAAACACCAAATATATAGGAAGCTAAAATTTGCCTATTCATTTCGTCCTTTAGATCAATTTTAACCAATTGGATAATATCATTTGCTATTCTTAATGACTCGCTTACATATTGCTTTTCCATTTATTTCTCCTTATCTCTCCCTATAATACTTTATATTTCCCTTTAGCATAGCCACAGGGAATATAACCCAATCGATATAAAGTATATAAATCATCAAAAAACGGTGAATTTACATTCATACATTCATTCTTTATCGTTAAATATATCGAAATATTAATTATATCAAATCTAATTTGAGGTATCATTGATTCAAATATTTTTTTTTCTTCGACTAAAGCAAACAGTTTTTTTGTAACAATAGGAATAATTCTTTCTTTTGCATCCCTACTCAATTCATTCCATTTTTTGAAAATTTCTCTCTCATTTTTTAATAAATATGCGGTTAGATCACCACGTTGTTCAAGAACAAAATTTTCCCATTTTAAACTTGTGATATTTTTTTCCGCAATGGATAACTTATCTAGCTCTATTATAGGAATATTAGTTTTTCGAGAATTCACTAATAATTTTATACTAGTTAAATTATCAACTACTTCTGAAATTATTTTCATTTTAGATACACACCTTACTACTTACTTAGGAAGATACATTTTATTAGGTATACGTGGTACAAAATCATCAACCATTAAACCATAGGATTCCTGCTGTCTAATTGCTTGAGAGACCGCTTGTTTTGCCTGACTAGGAGTTAAACCTGCTTCTTTTAACGAATTCTCTAGGGCAGAATTATAATCAGATATTGTTGGAATATCACCATATAACTCACCTTTTCTCCTATATTGATCCCAAAATTCTTCTAATGATTTATGAGCTTTATAATGCGGACTACCTATATCCTTACGTATATTTCCTTCTAGTTTTATTGACAGTCCCTCATTTCTAGGAATAACATCTCTAAATGCTGCATCTTGGTTTAAATGATGAGCTTGTCCTGAAATCTCCTTGTTCTTGCGTAATTTTTTGTATGCTTCAACAAGTACACTCTCCTCGGTAACTACTTTTGATCCTAAATAAGTTGTTCTCACCACATCATCCGCATGTTTGCTTGAGAAGTGCATCACATCACGTAAAGTCTTACTCTCAACACCGAAGGCAGGCATTGAGCCCCTACCACCCGCAAAGGCAAATGCCTTTTTACGAATGCCGACTGGGATTCGGGTATCTAATAATTTCTCCCCAAATTTTCCAATGACATTATTGCTCTTAGACAGGATATTGTCAACCTTTGAACCCCATTTTTCTAGAGTTAACTACTAATGCTAGTTCAATGCTGTTTTTAAAACAGATGCCAATAAGTCGTCTAGAGTACTATACTTGTTAACTAGATCTCCTGAAGGTAAATCTAACTCCTTATATACTCTATCAAAAGTATCATAGACATACCAACTCATACCACTCTCACCTAAAAAGAAATAGCTATTGTTACTAGATTCCTCATGCCAAATAATATTCATTTCAAATATATCATAGACATCTTCATCTATAATATCTGGGTTTGTTTTTTGAGAAATACCATACAAAATGAAACCATTAAAATCAATTCCATTTACTTGAGAAAGAAATCTTTTATAATCTTCCATTACTTCATCATTCGGCCAAACGTTATGTTTCTTCATAAGAGCTGAAAAAACAGTATTTGGAACTCCACTATTAACAGAATCTCCGTACTTTTCTTCAATTTCTGAAATTTTTGAAATAAAATTCATCCACATTTTTTATATCTCCTCTATTCTAATTTGGATAAATATTATCTGTAAAGAATGGCCAATCAACTAATTTAGAGTCTCCAACTTCCATACCTTTAACAATATGCCGTTGATAATTAGTTACCACTTTATGATAAGGATCATTCTTTATTAAGACAAGATTCTCAAAACTATTTGTTCCACTATCATCTAATGGCAACTGATGATGAACTTGGTAACCTTTAGGAACTAAACCATCTGCTAATTTTTGTATATCGGACTCACTGAATCCCAACTCTCGTAATTTATCAGTATCTTTGGAAATATCCTTTAAAAATTCTTTTCGAACAGTTAAGTCAAATTCTCTTCTTAATTTTTGATATTCTTCTCTAGCTCTTTTAACATACTCGATTTCTTTCAAGGAAATATTGGGTATCTCAACATTTTCTCCACGTAGAGTCCAAGAAAATCCTCCTCTGGAGCTCGAAAGTTTTGAATAAGCATCCCGAGCTTTATCCTTAAAATACTGAATGACCTCACCGACTTTTGGCTGATGACCTACTCTACCTACACCAGCTAAAACTTCGCTTCCTACTGAGAAAGGAAGCTCTTTCTTCAGTAGATTTTTGGTGAAACGCTTGATGTTATCATCGCCCTTCGCAAGAATCCTGTCAACCTTTGATCTCCATTTTTCAACATTTGCGAGAATTCTTGCTTTGGTACTGTTCTTGGCTAACTGAATCATCTCAGCTGCCTTAGCTCCTAGCTTGGTCCCCTTAGCCATCTTACCTACAGCTGCTGGGCCGACAAAAAGACTGGCAATCTCAAAGGTCAAGCCTCCTGCATCATAGGCATCCATATGGGTAACTTTATCCCAGAGGGCTTTTCCTGTCTCCTGAGCACGATAAGCTGCCTTATCCGCATAGCTGGCATTGGGATCCTGGCCACGCATAGCTGCTCCTGGATCCGTCAGAGCAGTGTAAGTTCCTACTCCTAACTCCGCAAGGCTAGACAGGTTATCTGCCGTCCCTTGCAAGTCCCGCTTCATCCACTCTGGAGTTTGACCTCCTGTTAAGCGATTGACACCATCAATACTGGCAATACCAATGATCTGAGTCAAATCTACAGCTCCGATGGCAGTCTCTGAAACCATACTTCCAGCTGCACCAATAAAACCTTCCGCAAACAGGAGTGTATCTTTCATCTCTTGAGGAAGCGGTAGATTCCGTGTGCCCTCAACGACATCTCCCCACCAGGAACCAATCTCATTCGAGCGATCCTTCAGCCAGGCTTGGATGGGGTGATGATGTGCCAGAATTCCTTATATGCTACGCTTAGTAATCGTATTCTGCGATACCAATAAACTCTAATGTCCCAGAACCATTGTTACTTACTTTTAATTCTTCTTTAGAATAATCAAAATCATAAATCAAAACAATTGTATTATAGGTTGATGATATTTTAGGAAACTGCATAATAATCTCTTCATCGTATGAGAAACCTTCAAGCAAAACATCAATATTATTTTCAGAAACATCAACCCAATCTTTTTCAACTAAATCTCTATCGTAGTACGACAAATGAAAGTCTGTCTCAAATTCTGAAGAAACGCTATCCCCATCCTCTTTATATGAAATTTTGAAGTATTCTTGAAATTCTTCTTGACTGGCAAAATTACCAAGCCATAACGATACTTTTTGTTTCATTTTTAATACCTTCTCAACCCTTCTGGTAAATCTAAAATTCCATTTTTCATTCTTCGACTTGCCCATTCATTTAATCTGTGTGCAAATTCCTCATAATCGTATGACGAATCAATGATTTTTAATATCTCATTATGAGCTTTTGTAGAGCCCCGTCCTCCATGTACTCCACGAGGATTTATGAACTGCACATCTTCAATTAAACTTCTCATTTCTTTGATATCATCCATGGAAACTCCCCATTTTTTAAATTGAGGAGTCCGAGAAACAAGATGCCATTCATGGTAACCACCTGGTCTTCTTATTCTATCTTCGATTTTTTTACGTAATTCTGGGATTTCCCATAATTTCTCTAGTTCTTCTGGAGCTAAATTATCAAACCACTCATTAAATTTACCATTTTTAACTGTTGGAATAATATCATCATAGAAGCGCTCCGCCTTCCCAGAACCACCTACACCTCTTGCTGCATCATCCGCATGTTTGCTAGAGAAGTGCATCACATCACGCAGAGTCTTACTCTCAACGCTGAAGGTAGGGGTAGGCATTGAGCCCATACCTCCCGCAAAGGCAATTGCCTCTTTACGAATACCAACTGGGATTCGGGTATCTAATAGTTTCTCCCCAAATTTTCCAATGACATTATTGCTCTTCGCTAGGATATTGTCAACCTTTGAACCCCATTTTTCAACATTTGCGAGAATTCTTGCCTTGGTACTGTTCTTGGCTAACTGAATCATCTCAGCTGCCTTAGCTCCTAACTTGGTCCCCTTAGCCATCTTACCTACAGCTGCTGGACCGACAAAAAGACTGGCAATCTCAAAGGTCAAGCCTCCTGCATCATAGCATCCATATGGGTAACTTTATCCCAGAGGGCTTTTCCTGTCTCCTGAGCACGATAAGCTGCCTTATCCGCATA
>NZ_JAPVZW010000018.1:0-5449 GCF_041432595.1 Streptococcus sp. 27098_8_86 | reverse complement strand
CGTCGAAACAGTCGCTTTCCGAGACGGAGAAGCGCCTGGCTGCCTTCAATGGCAAGCAGGCCACAAGTGAGTTAGATGCGATTTTAAACAATCAAAATAAGGGCTTAACGAAGGTGAGTGGGACGGTTACCATGGCCAGCCCTTATCGTAATCCTGAAGCGCTAGCTATCTATCGTAATCCTCATTTCAAGAAGGCGGCAAACCGCTATCACCAGAAAGTGGATAGCCTAGCAAGAGCTTACTTCCAGAAGAATCATCCAGGCGTTGCATTTGACAAGGACAAGGCAGGGATTGAGGAATTGCAGGCTCTGGCGAGGGAGGTGACTAAGAAGGCGGAGTATGGAGATTCATCTTCAGTTAAGACGTTAGGAGACTATGGAAATGACTTAGCGGAAACTTCAGTCTATACAAGTCTTGAAGAAGGTATCAAGCACCTTATTGAGAAAATGAAAGTATCAGTACCGGATGTAGCTAATTATTGGAGCGTGGGAATAACTGGTAATTCATATTATAAAAATATGAATTTCGCCTTTGATGCTCAACAATTTGCGAAAGACTCCACGACGAATGCTCTAAAAGGTCTTTTTAAGAATATTACTGTGTCAGAAGTTGGTATTCCGATTCCAGGTACGAATGTTTCCATGGGGATATCAGGTATTAGCTCGGTCTTTATGGGATTAGACTTTGTCAAAAATCTTCAAGAAGAAAATGCCGGACGTGCCTTTACACATACTGTTGCAACTACTGCAATCGCTACATTAGCAGTAGATGCAGCTGCAACAACACTTGCGGCGGCATATTATGCAACCGGTTCAGAGGCTATTTTAAGTGTAGCTGCATATGCAGCTACAGGTCCGATTGGTTGGGCTATTGGTGCTGGGATAGCTGCAGCAGCACTTGCTACTTTGGCATATAATTATAATTTTCTAGGAATCAAAGATATAGCAAATGAGATGGGCGACAATCTGGATAAGAGTATTAAGGAAATTGGAAGCAACATTGATTCAGGTATCAAGGAAGTTGGAAATGCTATCGATTCAGGTATTAAATCAATTCAGAAAGTGTTTGGGTGGTAATTTTGGAAATTAATTATAGAGAAACGAAGTATTTTTGTCATCAACTTGTAGAACTAAACGGGAAAAAATATATATTAGATGCAAGTTCAATGACTCCTAAGTTCTACTATTGGGGTGTTCCAACGGACGAATTAACGGTTGAGATGACAGAACTTAACAGAGAGGATATCAATTTTAGTACCCCGATTAATAAGTTTAAAGCTTCATATGTGGCAATCCTTGCTCAACCACTTGTATGGATTGTTTATTCTTTATTGAAAACTTTTTTTAAAGAGTACAATATTAGCCAACAGATAATTTTAAAATTAGTAGTATTTTGCGCATCTATACTATTCTCCTACTTGATTTTTTATTTTAAAAGAGAGAAAGAACGTAAAAATGTTAAAGCTTTACTGCCTTCTTCTAGTAGAAGATATGAGATGATTTTTAAACCAGTATCTGCAAGAAAGCAAGTTTTTGATGCCTATATTTTTAATGTCCCTATAATAGCTTGTTTGGCACTTTATTTGTCTATTAATGATGGCGGAGAAGGTATTGTTCTCGTTATCAATAGCATTATCTCATTTTTCCTTCTATCATTTTTATTTGGAAAGGTTCCCATTCTTTCCGCTTATAAGATTAGAAACGTCACATTTGAAGGAATTAGAGAAATTAAATAAGGCCTTTGATTCAGGTATTAAATCAATTCAGAAAGTGCTTGGGTGGTAGGAGTACAAAATGGAGATAAATTTTAGAAATTCTAACATTGGTTGTTATCAAATAGTTGAAATAGATGGGCATTCTCAGAAATATATTATGGATACTAGCACTCTGACACCTAAGAGATACTGTTGGGGTTTATTACCCCAAAATGTCACTGTTGATATGACGGAACTGGATAAGAAAAATGCTAGTTTTGAAACAAAATCAAAAACATTATTGGGAACTAGCACTATAGCTATAATGGTCCAACCGATTGTAAAAATTGGATACGATATGTTAAGAAATTTATTTGTAAATTATGAGATAAGTCAACAAATATTCATAAAGATAGTTTTATATTTTATTTCTATGTTGATTTCTTATTTTGTTATTTGGAATTCTCTGCGAAGAGCACATAAGATTGCAGCTGAACGGTTGCCTAAGGAAAGTAAGAAAGTTAGATTGACACTTCGAACGACTAAAAGAAGAGAGTTAACAGGGTATATATTTCTTTTCCTAAACTTAGCATGCTTACTTTTCTTTTTAATGTTAAACGATGGTGAAGAGGGAGCAATTTTAGTAATTAATGGTATAATTTCATTAGCCTTATACTTGAGCGTTTGGACGATGCCCCCAATAAGCTTTTCTTATAGAAATAGATTTTTGACATTTGAAAAAATTGAAGAATTGTAATAATGTTAAAGCAGTCTCTATACTGAGCTTTCGATGGATTTGATAGTGGTTTACAAAAATATTGAATTACCGTCATTGTTTTTGGAGAAAAATGTGGAATTAAAATTTAAAAATTCAAGCATGATGTGCTTTCAAATTGTTCAGATAGATAAAGAATCGAAGAAGTATGTCATGGATACAAGTACTATAAGCCCCAAGAGCTATTACTGGGGAATAAAAACAGATACGATTACAGTGGACATGGTGGAGATTGAAAAGAATAATAACCAGTTTGCAATTAAACATAGAAGACCTGTAAGTGCGACAATGGGAGCCATTATCGTTCAACCAATCGTCAAGGTTAGCTATGATGCACTGAAGGAACTCTTTATTCATAATAATATTAGCGAACAAATATTATTAAAGTTATTACTCTTTGCAATTTCTATGCTAATTTCTTATTTTGCCATTCTGATTTCATTAAAGTTATCTCATAAAAAAGCAGATAAATGGATTCCTAAAAACAGCAATAAATACATAGTTACCTTTACAACTATTCAGAAAAGTAACGGAGGAGCATATCCTTTTGTTGGAGCCATTGCCCTTTGTTTACTTTTCTTTCTTGGTTTGAATAATGGAACAGAAGGAGCTTTCTTGGTAATCAATGGAATCGTATCGTTATTCTTTTTCATGTTTACTCTAGGAAGTTTTCCAATCGCTCATCCATACAAGCATGGTCAAATTGAGGTTGAAAAGATTGAGAAATTATAGAATGAATAACATCGTAAACAGCATTCCTTCAGGTATTAAATCAATTCAGAAAGTGTTTGGGTGGTAATTTTGAAAATTAATTTTAGAGGATTGGATGTTGCTTATTTTGATGTGTTAGAGATGGGAGAGAAAAAGTACGTTCTTGATTCCAACTCCACGACACCAAAGAGTTATTATTGGGGACTTTCCCCTGAAACTCTTGAAGTTGATTTGATAGAACTTGATAGTCAGAATAAAAATTTTGATAAAAAAATTAAGATGGGTCCTTCAGGAATGCGTATGGTATCTATTGGTTTTGGTCTTCTTTCGTATAGAGAAGTAACATCAATTTTTAGATATTATGATATTAGTCATGATTTATATTTAAAAGTATCTTTATTTCCTATATCTATTTTGGTAGCTTATATTGTCTATCAAAGTATTTTAATGAAATCGAGGAAGGAGATTTCAAGTCGTTTATCGCAGGAAAAGAAGAGGTTTAAAATAGTCTTTCAGAATAATAAGAAAAAAAGACAATTCCATGCCTATCTATTTCTCATTTTACATGCAATTGCTTTCTCTATTTATATGGGACAAGATAATGGAACAGAAGCTGCAATTCTAGTCTTGAATGGTTTGTTGGCCTATCTATTTATTTGGATTGAATCCGGCGTTATTCCATTGACTTATGCTTATCAAAAGAAATACCTAGAATTTAAAGAACTGAAAAAGCTATAATGTAACTTATAACAAAATTCAGAAAGTATTTGGGTGGTAAATGTGGAATTAAAATTTAAATATTCGAATATAGCAGTTTTTAGAATCGTTGAGTTTAAGAATAAAAGTTATATCTTAGATCCTACTACAATAAAAGGTAAGTCCTATTTCTTCGGTTCACTTCCTAAAGAGGTTACTGCTGAGATGGTCGAGCTATCTCCATCCAATGATAGTTTTAGAATAAAATCGAAGACACCAATAGGTGCACCTACTGCTCTAGCTATCATGGTTCAGCCATTAGTAGGTATCTCGTATAAACTCATAGAAAATGCATTCATTGATTGGGGTATAAGTCAACAGTTTTTTTGAAATTAGGTGTGTTTGCATTCTCCTTATTCTTGTCATATCTTATGGCTGTCTTTTATGAAAAAAGTGCGGTAGGAAAGTTTGAATCAAGAATTCCCCAAAATAGTAAACGCTGTCGACTTGTTTTTGAACCCAAAGGTAAACGAATGATTGATTGGTATGTAATTTTAGCAATTAATATTGTTTGTTTAATGTTTTTTATGGGAACTAATGATGGCTCAGAAGGAGTCTTGTTGATTATTAATGGCATAATTTCTTGGTTTTACTTTGTAATGATGAGAATGCCGCAAGTTCCCTCATATTATAAGACACTAACATTAACTGAAATTGAAGAGCTATAAATACAGAATGCCGAGAAGTTAGAAATGACATTGATTCAGGTATTAAATCAATCCAGAAAGTGTTTGGGTGGTAAATGATTCATTTAAAGTTCAAGAATGCTAATACGATGGCGTATAGTATTGTAGAAATAGAAAAAAGATAAATTGAAAGGAAAACAAGAAAATGTCTATTTTGCCAATTGGAACAATTGTTTATTTAAAAGAGGGGAGTCAAAAGCTAATGATTCTCAATCGTGGGGTTACGATAGAACAGAATGGCGAAAGTGTTTTGTTTGATTATTCTGCAGCTTTTTATCCAATGGGACTAAACCCAGAACAGTTGTTTTACTTCAATCGTGAAGATGTGGATCGAATTGTATTTAAAGGATACTCTGACGAGGAAGAAGGTCGATTTGTGGAGCTTTATCTACAATGGCTAGAAGAAAACAAGGAAAAGGTAGTGAAAGGAAGAACAAAATAGTATCATTTTTATACTATTTTTTTTACCAGAGTAGCTTCACAGAATCGGTTGTCGGAGTGGATGAGTACAACTACTTCACCAGCCGAGATGGTTATCGTATCAAACTTATCAGTGAGTAAAAGCGAGTCATTTGACTTGCTTTTATTTTTAGGGTACTTTCCCAATCCTTATGGTAAAACATCAGAATTTTTGATATAATTAGAGAAAAAGTGGAGGAGTTTATGTATGGGACGATACGATAGTGCCATTGCGGATTGTCATGCGCAAATTCGTTGGATCCGTTTGGATATACGTACTTATGATGATAAGATAAGACGGTTGGAATCTGCGAATGATCGTATTCAGAGTCAGATGGATGTTGTTAGTAAAAACAAGACTTCTGTGAG
>NZ_JAPVZW010000017.1:0-6131 GCF_041432595.1 Streptococcus sp. 27098_8_86 | reverse complement strand
GTTTGAACATTGACTCTGTTTCTTGAGTTTGTGGTTGACCTTGTTTTCCAGTTGTTTCTTTTGGTTCTGCTGTTGGAGTGACTGGGGTTACTGTTGGTGTGTAAGTTGTTTCTACCTTAGTTCCGTTAGTATCCTTCGCTACAACCTTAGCTGGATCTGGTGTGCCAACAAAGTCTTTGTTTGGTTGGAATGTGATAACTCCTGTTGTTGGATCAATTGTGTATGTTCCAACTTCTTTACCATCTTTCATCGCTGGCATTGTTGTTACTTCATTACCACTTGGGTCTACCAATTTAACAGTTGTCTTATCAATTGGTGCTACTTCATCACCTTGTTTGAACATTGACTCTGTTTCTTGAGTTTGTGGTTGACCTTGTTTTCCAGTTGTTTCTTTTGGTTCTGCTGTTGGTACTACTGGAGTTACTGTTGGTGTGTAAGTTGTTTCTACCTTAGTTCCGTTAGTATCCTTCGCTACAACCTTAGCTGGATCTGGTGTACCAACAAAGTCTTTGTTTGGTTGGAATGTGATAACTCCTGTCGTTGGATCAATTGTGTATGTTCCAACTTCTTTACCATCTTTCATCGCTGGCATTGTTGTTACTTCGTTACCACTTGGGTCTACCAATTTAACAGTTGTCTTATCAATTGGTGCTACTTCATCACCTTGTTTGAACATTGACTCTGTTTCTTGAGTTTGTGGTTGACCTTGTTTTCCAGTTGTTTCTTTTGGTGTTGCCGTTGGAACTACTGGAGTCACTGTTGGGGTGTAAGTAGCTGTTGCTGGTGTTCCATTCTTATCTTTAACTTCAACAGTTGCTGGATCTGGTGTACCAACAAAGTCTTTGTTTGGTTTAAATGTTACAACACCTGTTAATGGATCGATTACGTATTTACCAATTTCTTTTCCATCTTTTGTAGCTGGAATTTCTTTGTCATCAACTGGTTGTCCATTTACTACAAATTTAGCTGGTTGCTGTTCGTTAATTGTAATTGGAGCTGTTTCATCGCCTTGTGTAAAGACAGGTTTACCTGTTTGTTCTTGACCTTGTTTGCCACT
The DNA here is from genome assembly GCF_041432595.1 of Streptococcus sp. 27098_8_86. Classification (GTDB taxonomy): domain Bacteria; phylum Bacillota; class Bacilli; order Lactobacillales; family Streptococcaceae; genus Streptococcus; species Streptococcus pneumoniae_F. The sequence continues at coordinate 5,074 of NZ_JAPVZW010000017.1, read as the reverse complement.
TGAAGTTACATCTTCACCTGTTGGCTTAACTGGGGTTACTTCTGGAGTATATTTTCCTTTTGAAGTAACTGGAACTTTGTTTCCTTCTGAGTCAGTGGCTGTTACTGATACTTGTACATTAACACCTTTAGCTTTTCCTGTAAATGTTGGAAGTGGTTCAAATGTTACTACACCTGTTGTTGGATCGATTGAGTATGTTCCTTCTCCATCAACTACCACTTTACCTTCAGCATTAGCTCCTTCTAATGAGTAGGCAGCTGTTGTCCAGTCTACGTTTGTGCCATCTAATGTATTATCTGTATTATTTAATTCAGAGAAACGATCTTTTCCTGATTTAGATGTTTGAGGTTGTCCTTGTTTTCCTGTAGTTTCATCTGCAGATGGTGCAATTCCGTATACAGTTGGTGTATATGAATTTTCTACCGCTACTGTTACTGGATTTCCTGATTCATCATTAAATGTTACATCAGCCGCTACTGTTACCGGATTTGCAGTTCCTACAAATCCTTCTACTGGAGTGAACGTTACTTCACCTGTATTTGGATCTACAGTGTATGTTCCTTCATCAGTTGTTACAGATTCAACTTTTGCTCCTGTTTTTGGATCTACTAGTTTGTAGTTTGATACTGTAGTTCCTTCTTTTCCATCATTGAAATTGTCGGCCATTGAGTCAGTTTGTTTTTGACCTTGAGCGCCTGATGATTTCTCTGGTTCTGTTACTACGATGTAGTAAGTTGTTTCTGCTACTGCATCTTCTGTAACTTCACCAGTATTTGTTCCACCGACTGTTGGAGTTGTCACAACCCCATTTGAATCTACTGCGCTTACTGTTACTTTGTAACGTCCTTTTTGGGATAGTACATAAGCGTTAGCTTTAGCTAGATTTGCTTCTGCAGCTGTTTTAAGAGCTGTACGTGCAGTTTCTACTGCTTTTTCAGCTTCTAAAGCTGCAGTACGTGTTGACTCTACTTCAGTATTTTTTGTTGAAAGATTTGTTTGAGCTGTTGCTAATTGTGCTTCAATAGATGCTTTAAACTCTTTTACATTAGCAAGTTTTCTCTCTGCTAATTCTTGAGCCGTTGGAGAAATTGTACGTAGCTTCAAGTCATCTAATGCTGCTTGAGCATCTTCTACCGTTCTTGTTGAACGATCTAATAGTTCTTGAAGACGTGCTAATTCATTTTGTGTATCTTGATATTCTTTTACAGCCGTTGCTGCCGCTTGAGTTTTAGCTGCCGCTGTACGTTGTGCTTGAATATAAGCTGTTTCTTCTGCTTGAGCTCCATCAAAATTAGTTACTGTTCCATCTGGTGCAGTTACTGTTACTTTTGTTTTAATTGTATCAGAATCTGCAGCTGTAGTTTTATCATCGATTGTATCTGCGAATGCTACGTTTGCTTTAGGTGATTTAACTAAGTCTACTGATGTATCTTTTGCTTCTGAATAACTTGTTGAAGTTCCAGTTGGTTTGTCATTGTGAATTGATGCTAGGTCTGTTGAACTTGCTTCACGGTATGCTACATACCCTTTAAATCCTGATGCTGTCTCGATTTCCCAACCAGCATTTGATTCTTTAGCTGTAACTGCTGTACCGTCAGAAGATGTCCATTGGTTTGTTACTGAGTCGTAACTTACTGTAACTACCATTCCTTGCTCTGAAGATGTGTTATCTTTTTTAACCAATGTCTCTGTACGTGTAACAGCACCTACTGCTGTTACCTCACCATTCTTACGAATTTCTGCAATCTTATCTACTAATGTTGCCGCTGAAGATGTTGCATTCCATGTACGTTCAAATTCATAGACAACAAATTTAACATCACCATTTGCTTGAGCATCTGTATAAACACGACGTTCAATAAGAGTTGATGTACCATTGCCATTGTCTTTTAGTTCATAAGCTTTTTCAGTAGGTAACGAATATTTACCTGTTGCACGGTTAAATACCGCTTTATACGTATTACCTGCTGCGTCAGTTACCATAGCAAATTCACGTTGGATGTTTGCTTTCACCTTATCAGTTGTGGCTTTTGCTACAATATTATCCACACCTACATATTTAGTAGATTCTGGTGTTACGGTTAAGTTAAAAGTTGAATCTCCTGTTGTAGATGCAGCCCCTAATACCGCACCTTCTTGTACAGCTGTATTTGTAGTACCTGCTGCTACTGTCCAGTTTCCATCTTTAACTTCAAGTTTTGTAACTGTTCCATCTGGCATTGTAATTTCAGCTTTGTTAGCACCTTTTGAAATTGACACAGGTACAGTTGTTGCATAAGCTTCAACATTCTTAACAGTAATCTTAGGTGCTACTGCGATTGTAATATTTTCATGAGCTTCTTGACCATACATATTCCAATCCATATTTCTTGCATTGGTTGTATTATTATAGTCTTTGGCATAAACAGATGCTGTGAAAATCCCAGCTTCACTTGCTGTTCCAGTAATATCTCCATTTTTTGGATTATAGCTTAATCCTGGTACAACATCATTTATCGAAGTTTTACTTCCCGTATAATTACCGTTTAAGGCAGTATGCGCTGTGACAGTTTGTGGTCCGTTCTCGGTATTTACTTTAGATCCATCAACTGCAGTAAAGGTTGCTCCATTCGTGCCTCCAGGAGCAGTTTTTGAACCGGCAACAACTTTTTCTCCATTACTTCTGTATACATAACCAGTTCTTTCATCACGACTCATCCCATCGTTATCAACATATTTAATATTATGATCAACTTGATCGCCTACTGTTACTAATTTTGATTTTCCTTGAATAAGTGGTGCAGATGAATCTTGCCATCCTACCCATCCAGCAGTTAAGTCTCTGAAAGTAACTTGCTGAGTAGCTCCACCTTTCTCTACAGTTACAATATAGCGCATGTCATATACACCGTTTTGAAGAGTAGATGCTACATAGCCTTCAACAGTATCTGTAGTTGCATTATAAGCTAATCCAGGAGGTAAGTTACTCGCTTCAATGTTTGCAATTGTGTATCCTGCAGCAGTTGCCTCTGGTGATAAACTAAAACGTTTTTTTACATCTGTAACATATACATAGTGATTTCCTTGTTCATAAGTATAACCATAGATTTCTGTAGCTAGATACTCATAAGCACCTCCTGCACCCCATACATTATTGTTGTTAGGTTTACCAGTAGCACGAAGTTTCCCTTTCCATAGTTCTGCTTCACGTCCCACTTTTTGAGCTTCTGTTTTAGATAATGGAATATCTGTACGTCCACTTGTCCCGGCTTGTCCACTATTAGCTGCTGGCACATCAGTGTTCTCAGATTGATATCCATGAACATAAATTTTATAGTTAGCATTACCATCTAGTACTTTGTAAGATTTACCTGTAGATCCAAGAAATTCACCATTTTCTTTTCTTAGTTCTTTAGAAGCAGCTGTATACCCTTCATTAGCTGAACGTAAGTGTGAACCTTGGACTAGTTCTTTGCCATTACGTTCATCTTTAGAACCAGTGTTTTCAATTGCGTTTGACTCAGATTTTTTCTCAGTGTTTTCCGCTTTCTTCCCTACAGTTTCTTTACCATTTGTAGTATCAACTGCTGGAGTTTCTTTTTTCTCAACTGGTTTGTTTTGTAGTTTTGAGTTTACAGTTGTTACAAGTTTGTTGTAAGCAGCTTTTAACTCATCTTGACTAGTAGCACTTGAAAGAGCTGCTTTTGCCGCTTCCAAATCTGCATTCAAAAGAGCCAAACTTTCGTCTGTCTTGTTTGCATATTTACCTGCAGCTATATTTCCTGCTACCTGGTTAACATAAGCTTCTAATTGAGTCTTATCCAATTTAGGAGCTACTACTTCTTTCGGAGTTTCCTCTGGTTTAGATTTTTCTGCTTTAACCTCTGGTTTAGCTTCCGCTACTTTAGTTTCTGGCTTAACGGCTTCCTTCTCTTTATTAGGATCCGCTTGATTTGCTGGCGCAGTGGTTGCTGCTACTGATGCTTCAGCACCTTGAACTTCCGTTGCTGATACCGCACCACTTCCAAGGAACATCAATCCAGCTGCAATCGCTACTGACGCTGCTCCAAAGCTATATTTCCGGATACCATAACGGATGTACTTTTCTACTCTAAAATCTTGTTGTTGCTTGCCTTTCATCGAGACTAACAACCTCCTTTTATTTTCATCATGTTAGTTAAAAATCCACAAAAAATCCCGCAACATCTTTTTACATAGTTGAGAGGAAATTTTATATAATTCACAATTAACATGTATATAAATAATATCACATTTCATCTCATTACACAAGATACTTGATTTATAATTTCAAAACAAAAATAATAATTTTCCAAGTAAAATTTAGTTAACATTTCACTTGAATTATCAGCATTTCATAAGGGAAATAATTTTTATAATTGTTGCTTTTGTTTCTATTTTCTGAATATTTACTAGCCTCTTTTCAAAATTAAATCTCCGACATATTTCAGTATCATATTTGTATATTTATCCAAAAAAATACAATATTAAAACGATTTCCTTATCTCATTTTTATATATTTTCCTTTTATTGATTAACTTTAAAAAGATGAGTGCATAACTTTCTACCAAGTTTTGAGATTTTCAGAGATCGTTGAATAATGAAGTATAATGAAATAAAACAAAACCAACCAATCTAAATGACTGGCTGGTTTTTTATCGAAGAATCGAGTTCCTATTTTAAGAATGGGAGATTAGAAATTAGTCTTCTTTTTTCTTGCGTGCCACAAGACCAAATCCGCTCAATACTCCAAGAAGTCCAAGAGCTGCTAGGCTAGAGTGATCTTCTGTACCAGTATTAGGCAATTCCTTAGCTGGTTTAGCTGGAGCTGGTTTTGATGGTTTCGCAGGTTCTGGTTTCACAGAAGGAATGATTTTTTCATAAACATGAACTGTGTCGCCATTTGGAAGTTTCTTAGTCTCTACGAAGCGGTAGCCTGGGATATCTTTCTTAGGTTGTTCACCGTCTTCTGTTGGATAGTTTGGAATTTCATTTCCATCTTTATCCTTGAATGATGTCTTAACTTTCTCATAAACGTGTTCTACATCGCCATTTGGAAGTTTCTTAGTCTCTACGA
>NZ_JAPVZW010000016.1:0-10772 GCF_041432595.1 Streptococcus sp. 27098_8_86 | reverse complement strand
TTTGTCTGAGAATCTTGATAGAGTCTAAAAAAGCCACCCTATGAGGTGGCGATAATTGATTTAGACTTTTAAAAATTCTTTATTTTTTATTGAACTGCTGCAACCAAGTCTTGAGCTTGTTTTTCAAGTGAATTTAGGACTGTTTCTTCTAGAACTAATTTTCCATCTGCCCAGGCAGAGTCGTTAACACGTGCAGCAGTAAAGTCACCAACGACTTGTGTACGGATGAATGGCAAGAGGTCTTTGTAAATAGCGAAGAGTTGATCGTGACCTGCATTGGCTACAGATGATACGGTAACAAACTTGTCTTGAAGGGCAGAAGCGCCACGTGTATCAGACAAGTCAAGAGCACGAGATAGCCAGTCAAGCAAGTTTTTCACTGGCCCAGGAATTGAGTGATTATAAACTGGTGAGAAAATCCAGATAGCATCCGCAGCGAGAACTGCTTCACGAGCAGCAGCTACAGCTGGATGAGTTGGAACTTCCAAATCTTGGCTGAAGAGAGGTACAGCTGAGTAATCAAGATAGCTAACTTCTGCTTTACCAGCAAGTGCTTTCTCAGCTTCGAGAGCCATTTGGTGGTTGAAAGAACCTTGACGTAGTGAACCGACGATAAATAATACTTTTTTAGACATGATGTGTCTCCTTTTTTTAAATTTACGAGAATTTTCTCGTTGTTATAAAATATATTACAACAAAACAAGACAACTTGCAAGGAATTTGCTCAGAGTTTATTTGAAAATTATAAAATTGCTGAAACTCTAGTCAGTTGCCACTGGAAAAGTAAGAACTGTTTTTTTGATTTTAGTTTTCTTTGATTTTATAGGAGTATTCCAATATTCTCTTGTAATATAATGACATAAGTGCTAAAATAAACAAGAAAACTAGCAATAGAAACCGCAGAACAGCTATTTTCCGGTATCATTTCATAAATCATTAAAGGAACAATAATGGCATTGAAGAATGCTTCTAAAAGGGGTGGAGATCATGTAAGGCAAAGATTAACAAGTGACGGACAAAAGAAATAATAATACACTTGTTAAGGAGAAAAGATGTTAATAAGAAATTATCGGAAAAATATTGGCCTGATGGCCGGAATTGAGTTTTTTGCATTTCTAGGGATTACCAGTTTTTGGATTCTCTTTCTCAGTCAAAATGGAATGTCTCTTTGGCAGATTGGACTTCTGGAGAGTATTTTTCATACGACCAGTCTTCTCTGTGAAATTCCATCTGGTATGTTAGCTGACCGCTATTCCTATAAGACCAACCTTTATTTAAGTCGTATAGCAGGGATTGTGTCTTCTATTCTTATGTTGGCTGGGCAGGGAAATTTTTGGATTTATGCGCTAGCTATGGCGATAAGTGCCTTGTCTTATAATTTTGATTCAGGAACAAGTGCAGCAATGGTCTATGACTCGGCTGTTGAGGCTGGACTAAAAGAACGCTATCTATCCATTTCGAGCTTTATGTCAGGAGTAGCAGAAGGAACTCGGTCTTTGGGGACAGTGTTGGCGGGATTTTTTGTCCATGGTCAATTGCACCTGACCTACTATATCATGATTGCCACTTCTATCATAGTTCTTGTCTTGATTTGGATGTTGAAAGAGCCCAGTGTCAAGCTAGAAAAAACTGATAGTGTGACCATGAAACAGATTATGTGGACTGTTAAGGAAGAGTTGGAGCGAAATCCCATGCTCTTCAACTGGATGATTTTGTCTCAGATTGTTGGTACACTCATGTGCATGTTTTATTTTTACTATCAAAATCAGTTACCAGATTTAAGTAGTTGGCAAATTTCAGCAGTTATGCTACTTGGAAGTCTCTTGAATATCGTCGCAGTCTATCTAGCGAGTAAGATTGGAAAGAGATATGCCGCCTTGAAGCTTTTCCCTGTCCTCGTCCTGCTGACTGGAGTTACCTACCTGCTGTCCTACTTTGGAACACCTCTAATCTATATTTTGGTTTATTTGATTAGTAATGCTCTATATGCTCTTTTTCAGCCGATTTTTGATAATGATTTGCAAGAGCGGCTCCCAAGTGAAGTAAGGGCAACCATGCTGAGTGTCTACTCTATGATGTTTAGTCTAAGTATGATTGTCTTCTTCCCACTGACAGGCTGGTTGATTGACAATTTAGGCTTTGTAGTAACATTTCTTTATCTAGGATCCTTTTTAGTCATGATTAGCCTTCTACTGCCTATCTTTTTAGGAAAAATGGCTAAAAGAATAGATGATAAAATGATTCCATAGATTAAAAGAATTTCTGAAAACTTGAGTGCAAGCTCAGGTTTTTTAATACGGTGATTTCGCTTGTGTCTATGCTTTTCTCTCTCGGTTTTAAACAAGAAAAATCGGTTTACTTTGAAGGAAGAAATAGAATTGGTTTCTTATACTCAATGAAAATCAAAGAGCAAACTAGGAAGCTAGCCGCAGACAGTACTTGGGTACGGCAAGGCGAAGCTGACGTGGTTTGAATTTGATTTTCGAAGAGTATTCTTGCATTCACTTGTAATAAAGCCCAATAGATGGTAAAATAGACGAGTGAAAACAAGACAAAATAAAGCAAAAAATAATCTACTGTGGCAGTACGGTCTAGGGATGACGATTTTGTTTGTGGTTATCAGTGCTTCCTTTCTGTATCTGGTTTCTCTTAGTATGAAACCTTATCAAACAGCTAAAAGTGAAGGAGAAAAATTAGCTCAGCAGTATGCAGGATTAGAGCAGGCTGATCAGGTTGATTTATACAATGGCTTGGAATCTTATTACAGCGTTCTTGGTCGTAATAAACAGCAAGAAGCACTTGCTGTCCTGATCGGAAAAGATGACCATAAGATTTACGTTTATCAGCTAAATCAGGGTATTTCACAAGAAAAAGCAGAAGCGGTTTCTAAGGAAAAAGGAGCTGGCGAGATTGACAAGATTACCTTTGGCCGTTATCAAGACAAGCCAATCTGGGAAGTCAAGTCAGGCTCCGATTTTTATCTAGTAGATTTTGAAACAGGAGCATTGGTCAATAAGGAGGGCCTATGAAACTATCCAACCGTGTTTTAGAAATGGAAGAAAGTGTGACCTTGGCTGCTGGAGCCCGTGCCAAAGCACTGAAGGCTGAGGGAAGAGATATCTTGTCTCTAACCTTGGGTGAGCCAGATTTCACTACTCCAAAAAATATCCAAGATGCCGCCATTGCATCGATTCAAGAGGGGCGTGCTTCTTTTTATACAGTAACCTCAGGCCTGCCAGAGCTCAAGGCAGCAGTCAATACCTACTTTGAGCGCTTTTATGGCTATTCTGTAGCGCCAAATCAAGTGACAGTAGCTGCAGGAGCAAAATATTCTCTCTATACCTTCTTTATGGCTGTGGTCAATCCAGGTGATGAAGTTATCATCCCAACCCCCTACTGGGTCAGCTATGGAGATCAGGTTAAGATGGCAGAGGGTGTGCCAGTCTTTGTTCCTGCTAAGGAAGACAATCACTTTAAGGTGACTGTAGAGCAGTTAGAAGCAGCTCGCACAGACAAGACCAAGGTTTTGGTGCTGAATTCACCATCTAATCCGACAGGTATGATTTACACCCGTGAGGAACTCTTAGCAATCGGGAACTGGGCTGTAGAAAAGGATATTCTCATCCTAGCAGACGATATCTATGGGCGCTTGGTCTATAATGGCCATGAGTTCACACCTATTTCTAGTCTATCAGAAGCGATTCGCAAGCAAACAGTGGTTATCAATGGTGTGTCTAAAACCTATGCTATGACTGGCTGGCGTATTGGCTATGCCGTTGGAGAAGCAGACATTATCGCTGCCATGTCCAAGATTGCAGGTCAAACAACTTCAAACCCGTCAGCAGTAGCCCAGTATGCAGCAGTTGAGGCTCTATCAGGCGAGCAAGATACGGTGGAAAGCATGCGTCAGGCTTTTGAGGAACGTCTCAATACCATCTATCCCCTTCTTGCTGAGGTGCCAGGATTTGAAGTGGTCAAACCGCAAGGAGCCTTCTACCTCTTCCCAAATGTCAAAAAGGCAATGGAGATGAAAGGCTATACGGATGTGACAGAATTTACAACCGCTATCCTAGAAGAAGCTGAAGTAGCCTTGGTCACAGGAGCTGGATTTGGAGCGCCAGAAAATGTCCGCCTCAGCTATGCGACAGACCTAGACACGCTTAAAGAAGCAGTTAACCGCTTGAAAGCATTTATGGAAAAATAAAAGAAAAGGAAAAATAATGACAAAACGTGTAACGATTATCGATGTAAAAGACTATGTTGGTCAAGAAGTGACGATTGGCGCTTGGGTTGCCAACAAATCAGGAAAAGGGAAAATCGCCTTCTTGCAATTGCGTGACGGGACAGCCTTCTTCCAAGGTGTGGCCTTTAAACCAAACTTTTTAGAAAAATTTGGTGAAGAAGTGGGACTTGAGAAGTTTGATGTCATCAAACGCTTGAGCCAAGAAACGTCTGTTTATGTGACAGGTATTGTCAAAGAAGACGAACGTTCTAAGTTTGGCTATGAGTTGGATATTACAGACATCGAAGTAATCGGTGAATCTCAAGACTACCCAATCACACCAAAAGAACACGGAACAGATTTCTTGATGGATAACCGTCACTTGTGGCTCCGTTCTCGTAAGCAAGTAGCTGTTATGCAAATCCGTAACGCTATCATCTATGCAACTTATGAATTCTTTGACAAGAACGGCTTCATGAAGTTTGATAGCCCAATTTTATCAGGAAATGCGGCTGAAGATTCAACTGAACTCTTTGAAACAGACTACTTCGGAACGCCAGCTTACTTGAGCCAATCAGGTCAGCTTTACCTAGAGGCAGGTGCTATGGCTCTTGGCCGTGTATTTGACTTTGGTCCAGTATTCCGTGCTGAAAAATCAAAAACACGTCGTCACTTGACTGAGTTCTGGATGATGGACGCAGAGTACTCATACTTGACACATGATGAGTCACTTGACTTGCAAGAAGCTTATGTGAAAGCTCTTTTACAAGGTGTTCTTGACCGTGCGCCTCAAGCATTGGAAACTTTGGAACGTGATACAGAGCTTTTGAAACGCTACATTGCAGAGCCATTCCAACGTATCACTTACGATCAAGCCATTGATCTCTTGCAAGAGCATGAAAATGATGAAGACGCTGATTACGAACATCTTGAGCATGGTGATGACTTCGGTTCACCACATGAAACTTGGATTTCAAACCACTTTGGTGTGCCAACATTTGTCATGAACTATCCAGCAGCCATCAAGGCCTTCTACATGAAACCAGTTCCTGGGAATCCAGAGCGCGTGCTTTGTGCAGACTTGCTTGCCCCAGAAGGCTATGGAGAAATCATCGGCGGGTCTATGCGTGAGGAAGACTACGATGCATTAGTTGCTAAGATGGATGAACTTGGCATGGATCGTACTGAGTATGAATTCTACCTTGATCTTCGTAAATACGGTACAGTACCACACGGTGGATTTGGTATCGGTATCGAACGTATGGTAACCTTCGCAGCAGGAACAAAACATATCCGTGAAGCCATTCCATTCCCACGTATGTTGCATCGTATTAAACCGTAAATAAAATAAAAAAGTTATTATAATAAAAAGAAGGGTAATTCCTTCTTTTTGTATTTTGGGTACAAAAATATTATACAAAAAGCGAGAATATATAGATCTTTTTGGTTGACTAGTGTTAAAAATATATGATACAATTGGATAATGAGTATTGTGTTGTAGTTTCGTTAAAGAAGGCTTTCTTTAGCAGGAGAGGCAGGGGATATGAAGGACTTCAACCGTATTCTAAATCAACATATATATAAATAAGGAGAAAACATGTATTCAAGAATGGGAAAATACCATGGTAGAAGAGCTCAGCGCTTTTCTATTCGTAAGTATAGTTTTGGTGCGGCTAGTGTTCTTTTGGGGACTGCTCTTCTTTTAGGAGTAAACGCTGTTAAAGCTGATGAAACAAGTACTGCTTCTGCAAAAACTCCAGAAGTTACAAATTCTGATAAACAGAAATCTGATTCTGGTTCAACAACACCCGTTGTTGAAGAACTTCCTGAATTAAAGATTGATGCTGTAAAAGCAGATGAAAAATCTGAAGTAAAAGCAGATGAAAAACCTGAAGTAAAAGAAGATGCTAAAACTGAAGCTAAACCTGTAGCAGAAAAAGAAGTTACCGATAAAGCTGCAACAGAAAAATCTGATAAAGAGCAAGCTGATAAAAAAGAAGCAGACAAAGAAAAAACTAACAAAGAAACATCTGAAAAAGCTGCAACAGAAAAAGCACAAGACGATGTTAAAACAGTTCTTACTCAATTGACTTCAGAAGCTGATGTTATGGCAACAGTAGCCTCAAACTTCTCAGATAAAGAAGTGAAAGATGAAGCATCTAAACAAAAGTTATCGGCTGCAATTGCTACAGTGAAGCTTGAAGCAGTAGCGTCTAAAGGATTGCTTTCATCTGATGCTTCTAAAGACCAAATGGTAGCTCAAGTGAACCGTCTTTCTGCCGCAATCGAAGCAGTTTATGCTGAAATGAAACGTGCGGGTCATGCAGGTAAAGTTGAAGCTGTATTAGATGGTGCAGCAACTCAAGACCAAAAAATCGTAGGTAAAGATGTTGTTAAAGATGGAGAAAAAGTTAAATCTATAACAAATGGTTATATTACGATGAATGCTGATAATACAGCTCCTAAAGCATGGGGATTTGATTCAACAATTGATACTACAGATTTACAAGCAGGTTCAATTACAAAAATCGAAGTTACAAACTTAGCTGAGTTTGGTGCTGCCTTCCCTGCAGGAAAAGAAATTACTGCAGCAGATGGTACTGTAATCGGTAAAGTTAAATCTATCGACTATAGAACATCAACAGGAAACAACAATAACAAATCTGTACCATATTGGGCGCAACGTACACAACGTGGAATGACTTATGATCAGCGTGTTGCTGAACAACCAGCTGTTGCTAATGAAACGGGTACATATACTTACAACATTGAGTGGAACGCGAAAGTGAAAGATTATCCTGTTGTTTCATTTGGTGCTGAAAACTTATCAGGTGGTGGATACTTAGCTCCGCAAATCTCAAAAGATACAGATTATAAAGCTACTATTAAGATCGATGGCAGAACAGTTGTTGAACATACCTATACACGTAAAGGTCAGCAAGCAAGTTTCTCAAAACAAGGAACATCAGCTTCATTAAGATCAAATAATGGTTTAGGATATGTTTCTAATGAACTGAAAAGTAAGAGTGATACTCTAGAGATTAATACAGATTCAGACATCCGTTATGGAGTAGGGTCTAAATTTACTATTAAACTACCTAATTCTGAATTTACAGAATTCAAAGAACTTCAAGGAAGTACTAACTTTGTAAATGGTCTAAATACAGCTTCAACTCTTAACCCTAATAAAGGAGACAGTATTACCTACCGTCTTGCTAACCGTTGGGCAAACGTTAAAGCTAATGAAAATAATGTTTGGATTCTTCAAGATGGTCGTGAAGGTGGATTTACATTAACTCCAAAACTAATCTCTCCAACAGAATTAGAAGTAACTGTAACAGAAGGATACATCCAAGAAGGTTCTAATATCTCGTTATCTCTTCAATCTTTAGGTGTAGAGAAAGTTATTAAAGATAAAACTTTAACAAGTGAATTCTCTAATGTTACTTATAATGAATTTGGACTTATTACAGGTGGAACAGCAGGGAATGATAAAACAGCAGCTACGTTAACGGTCTCTGGTGGAACATCTATTAGTGGTGAAAAAGAAGATGTAACTACAACAGTTGCAAATGGTTGGGAAATCAATGCATCTGGAACACCTCTAGGAGAACCACCAACAGGAGCAGTAGTAATTGGACTTAAAGATCTTGAGACTGGTAAAATTATAGGGCATGCTACTACTAAATATGATGGTAATCGTCCGTTAAATGAAGATGGTACAAAGGATAATACTAATGTCCTAGGTAAAAAATACGATGTATCTGACTATATTCCTCCATTAATAAAAGAAGTGGATGAAGAAGAGTACATCCTTGCAGACATCCCTACAACAGGAATTGAAGGTACATTAAGTGTAACGAACACTAGAGCTCGTGATTTATATTCTACTGAAGAATTGAAAAAGAATGGACTTAATGCTTCAGCTTATGTTACGCCAGTAGATTACAATTATGTTAAGAAAACAAAAGTAGAAGAAGTAAATCGTACAATTAAGTATGTTTATGCCGATGATGCACCAGGTCTTGCAGGACAACAAGTATTTGATCCAACGACTCAGACTGTAAGCTATAAAGGAACTGTTAAGACAAATGCTGAGGGTAAAGCAGTAATTGGTTCAAATGATAAACCAATCTACATTAACTGGAAAGGTATTGGAGATACAAATCTTCCAGAAGTAACAGTACCTCAAAAAGAAGGATACATTGCAAGTGTAGAAAAAGTTCCGGTACAGCCAACAACTGCAACAGATGAAGATTACGAATATGTAGTAACTTACTCACCAATCCAAAAAGCTAAAACAACATTTGTCTACCAAGACAAAGATGGTAATGTTAAGCAAGTGGAAGGTAACACGCCAATCTCTGAAACAGGTAAAGGTGGAGACAAACTTACAAAAGCAGATGAAATCGCTGCGAGAATCAAAGAAGCTCAAAACAAAGGATATGAAGTAGTTTCTAATACATATCCAACAGATGGCGTCTTTGATAAAGATGTTGACACTGACCAAGAGTTCACAGTAACACTTAAAGAACGTGTTGTACCAGTTACACCAGATCAACCAAAAACACCAGGAACTCCAGTAGATCCAAATAACCCAGACGGACCTAAATACCCAGCTGGCTTGGAAGAAAAAGATCTAAACAAAACAGTAACACGTACAATTACATACGTATACGAAGATGGCACTCCAGTATTAAACGAAGACGGCACTCCAAAAACAGTAACACAAGAAGCTAAATTCACACGTGAAGCGAAAGTTAATTTAGTTACAGGAGAAGTTACATATGGAGATTGGACTCCAGCACAAGATTTAGCTGAAGTTAAATCACCAGTAGTTAAAGGATTCTTAGCTGACAAAGCAAGTGTACCAGTAGTAAACGTAACAGGTGATTCTGAAGATATCAAGGAAGTAGTAACCTACAAACCACTTGGTTCATGGGTACCAAACATCCCAGGTCAACCAACAGACCCAATCAAGTATCCAAACGATCCAACAGATCCAACCAAACCAGGACAACCAACAGAAGTAGTACCATATGTACCAGGATACACTCCAAAAGATGGCAATGGTCAACCACTTAAACCAGTAGATCCAAACGATCCAACTAAAGGTTACGAAGTACCAAGTGTCCCAACTAACCCAGGTGAGGATACACCAATCAACTATGTGAAGGATACGCAAAAAGCTAAGACTACTTTCGTAGATGAAAAAGGAAATCCAATTCCAGGTGTTGACGCTATTACTGAAGAAGGTGACTCAGATACACCATTAACAAAAGAAGCTGATGTAAAAGCGAAAATTAAAGAACTTGAAAACAAAGGATATGAATTAGTATCTAATACATACCCAGAAGGTGGTAAGTTCGATAAAGATAAAGACACTGATCAGGAGTTCAAAGTAACACTTAAAGAACGTGTTGTACCAGTTACACCAGATCAACCAAAAACACCAGGGGCACCTGTTGATCCAAACAACCCAGACGGACCTAAATACCCAGCTGGTTTGGAAGAAAAAGATCTAAACAAAACTGTCACACGTACAATTACTTATGTTTACGAAGATGGAACTCCAGTATTGAACGAAGATGGAACTCCAAAAACAGTAACACAAGAAGCTAAATTCACACGTGAAGCCAAAGTTAACTTGGTTACAGGTGAGGTTACATACGGAGATTGGACACCAGCTCAAGACTTGGCTGAAGTGAAGTCACCAGTAGTAAAAGGATACTTAGCTGATAAAGCAACAGTACCAACTACAAAAGTAACTGCAGACTCAGAAAACACTACAGAAGTGGTAACATACAAACCACTAGGATCATGGATTCCAAACATCCCAGGACAACCAACAAATCCAATCAAGTATCCAAATGATCCAACAGATCCAACCAAACCAGGACAACCAACAGAAGTAGTACCATATGTACCAGGATATACTCCAAAAGATGGAAATGGTCAACCACTTAAACCGGTAGATCCAAACGATCCAACTAAAGGATATGAAGTACCAAATGTCCCAACAGATCCAGGAAAAGATACAGTAATTAACTATGAAGCAAATGACGCTAACCTAGTAGTTAAATATGTAGATGAAAATGGAAAAGAACTTAAACCTACAGAAACAACAAAAGGAAAAGTAGGAGATGAGTACACTACAGAAGGAAAAGTGATTGACGGATACGTATTAGTACGAGTAGAAGGTGAAGCGAAAGGTAAGATTGGTAAAGACGGTTCAACAGTAACTTATGTTTACAAGCCACTTGGTTCATGGGTACCAAACATCCCAGGACAACCAACAGACCCAATCAAATATCCAAACGATCCAACAGATCCAACCAAACCAGGCAAGGATAAACCAGTTCTTCCGTACGTGCCAGGATACACACCTAAGGATAAAGACGGTAATCCGTTGAAACCAGTAGATCCAAACGATCCAACCAAAGGATATGAAGTACCAAGTATTCCAACAGATCCAAGTCAAGATACACCAATCAACTACGTAGCAAACAAAGCTAACCTAGTAGTTAAATATGTAGATGAAAAAGGCAAA
>NZ_JAPVZW010000015.1:0-11517 GCF_041432595.1 Streptococcus sp. 27098_8_86 | reverse complement strand
AGACACCCGAATCCCAGTCGGCATTCGTAAAAAGGCAGTTGCCTTTGCGGGAGGTATGGGAACCATGCCTGCCTTCAGCGTTGAGAGTAAGACTCTACGTGATGTGATGCACTTCTCAAGCAAACATGCGGATGATGTGGTGAGAGTGGCAGAGAAGCCCTTTGATAAAGAGCGATTACTTCAGAATCTTAAAGAGAGCCGACTAGCGAGAGAATCATCAAACTTTAAAGAGTATGTGGCTAAAGAAAAGGACTTCTTTGAAGGCATTGCTAAAAATAAGAGATTTGAAGCATTTGGAAAAGGAGAATTATCCTTTGATGATGTCTTATCAGACTATGCTAAAGAGTATGCTGAATTAGTAAATAATAATGAAAAATGGACCTGGTCTAAAAATTTTGTTAATAGCAATAAAATTACTAAAGGACAAAAGCAATTAATTAAAAATCTTGCTATACAGGAAGGTTATATACCTAAAGTAAAAGTAACACCGGCTGAAGGAATGAGGTATGGATTTGCAGATTTTGAGGGAGCAAATCTAGTGCAAGAAACTGTTCAGCTCCCCAAAGAACTTTGGTTAAAGACTGATAGAGATCAATTTAAGTGGTTAAATGAAAAGATCGGTGGATTTAGAGAAGGGATGACTTGGCATCACACAGAAGTACCAGGAAAAATGGAGCTAGTTCCCTATGGCATACATAATATAACATTGCATAATGGTGGCCGATCAGCGGGTCTTTGGGCATATGCACCAAGATGATTCTGATATTGATTTTTAATGAGGTGTATGTAATTCTTGTATAGCGCTGCTAATATATATTGAATGTGGTATTCATTCTAAATATAAAAAGAAAGGAAAAAATTAGAAAGTGGAAGATATTAGAACGGTAATCCTCCCTTTGCCTAGTATTGAATTGGTTAAGGAAAAGGAGGAAGAATGGTGCATTGAGTTACCGAGTTCCTTTAAGGAATTCATAATCAGATATAATGGGATAATTCCTAAAAAGAATCTTTTTAAAATCAGTGATGATAAAGAGTATGTTATAGAAAGATTCCTTTGTATTTTAGATGATTTTGAAGAGAATTCCCTAGGAATGTACGATATTGATGTTATATGGAGTCCAATACTAGAAATTTTAAGTGTGGATCCAGATTCTGTTGGTGTAGAACTATTACCAGTAGCAACACTGTTCGGTGGTGATTTTATATGTTTAGACTATAGAGAAGGGACCCAGAACCCCAAGGTATGTTATTGGAAGCGTGAGGATTCATACGAATGGCATCCTAGTGTAGAGTTTGTTTCAGAAACATTTGAAGACTTTTTAGGAATGCTATATTCTGAAGATGATATTGCAAATAGCTAGTATTTGATTACGGAATCATGCTTTAGGTCATTGGGCCGACGCTATAAGATAAATAGGAAGGATTTAATGTTTAATAATGGAATATAAAAATACGATAATAACACCATTACCTGACGAACAGTTACTGAATGAAGAAGAAAAGATATGGAGGGTTTCACTCCCAGCATCTGCTAAGGAATTTTTTAAACAATATAGTGGGTTGATTCCTAAGAAGAATATCTTTAGCGGAAAGTTACCTCAAGATCAGGAACGTATAATAGAACGTTTTTTATGTATTTTACATGATACTCAAAATCATACTTTGGGTATGTATGATATAGATGTAATTCTAACGCAATTAGATGAACGCTTACTGTATTCTGAAGATATTTTAGGAGTAGAATTACTACCTGTAGCGGCTTTATTTGGCGGAGACTTTGTTTGCTTAGATTATAGTCAGAGAAGGGAGAATCCTAGTGTGTGCATATGGCATCATGAATCTTCTTATGAACTTAATCCATTCACAACTTTTATCACGGATACATTTGAAGACTTTTTAGGAATGCTATATTCTGAAGATGATACTGCAAATAGCTAGTATTTGGTTACGGAATCATGCTTTTGAGTATATGTTAAGAGTAATGCACAAAATATAATGCAGGAGTCCTATTTATGGGGGATAAATTCCTTGAGTTATTTATTAAAAAAACTTTTTATAATGAGCTATTTAATAAATTGAAATCTTACATCTACCTTCATAGAGATGAAATAAAAGTTAGATCCTACACTTTATCTTCGATATCCTATAAAGCGCTAGATGATTTTAGCGTCAAGAGTGTTTTAACACGAAATATGGTTGGTGATATGATAGAATCTTATTTGCTTGTAGTAGCGATATTAGAAATAAAAGGACACTCTAAATATGGATATGAAGTAGATAATGCTGAAATATGGCTAGATGTAACGGTTTCTTACCAATTGAATAATGGACTTCATCATTTCTGCGTAGGGAATATCACAGAGTATGATGCTACTAATAAAGAGATGAAACAAGTTGCGGAAGGAATAGTGAGAAGATACTATCCAGAGGCGTTACAGACTCCGATGCCTCTACCTATTGATGAGTATCTTTCAAATATCGGTCTGACAAAAGTTGAAGGGAAATTGATTCCAGATAGTTCCGTTTTTGGAGAGATGATTTTTAAAGATACAACTGTCACGTTGTATGATGAAGATACTCCTAAAGAATTGGCTGTTTCAAAAGGAACTATTCTGGTCGATCCAGAAGTAATCTGTTTACGAACAATGGGAAGCAGGTCACAAGTGAGTTAGATGCGATTTTAAACAATCAAAATAAGGGCTTAACAAAGGTGAGTGGGACGGTTACTATGGCCAGCCCTTATCGTAATCCTGAAGCGCTAGCTATCTATCGTAATCCTCATTTCAAGAAGGCGGCAAACCGTTATCACCAGAAAGTGGATAGCATGGCACGGGCTTATTTCCAGAATAATCATCTGGACAGGTGAAAGAGGAGAGTCTACATTTGTTTCAAACAAAGATGAGGTTAGAAAAATTTTAGATGATGTAAATCTAGAAGGTATAGAGTATGAAAATGCGATACCAGATTTTTCACCTGTCTCTAAAGGTTAAGTGAAAATTATAGATATGGGTATTGACAGAAATGCTAACTTTAGACAAGCTGATGAGCTCCTTGCTAGAGAATTGGGGAAAACTCGTCGAGAAATTGTTAAGTTTAGAAAAGAAAATAAACTAACGTGGCACGAACTTAATGACATGACGAGTATGCAACTAGTTCCGAGTATCATAAATAGTAAATTTGGGCATTTAGGCGGTGTTTCAGAAGTTAAAAAGTTGTTGGAATTATTGCAGTAGAAAAAGAGGTGTGAAATGAAGATAGTACATCCTGTTTTTGGGGAATTGACATTTAATAATGGTTGGACTAAGAGTATTAAATTAAATATTTTTAAAAAGGAATTTTCTGTTGAAATAAATATTGATGCAGATGAAGATGCGGTATTCGATGAAAATCAAATCAAAGCTTTTGAATTTTTTTTCAGTGATATTCAGAACTGTGTTACCCAAGCCGAGAATGGTATTGTTGGATATTATAATTCAATAATTGATGAGGTAATTGAT
This sequence comes from Streptococcus sp. 27098_8_86, assembly GCF_041432595.1. Taxonomy (GTDB): domain Bacteria; phylum Bacillota; class Bacilli; order Lactobacillales; family Streptococcaceae; genus Streptococcus; species Streptococcus pneumoniae_F. The sequence continues at coordinate 8,020 of NZ_JAPVZW010000015.1, read as the reverse complement.
AGACTGGATTCAGATTCTAATTTTGGTCAGAAGTTATTAAATGCTAAAGATAATCCGAGTGAAATCTTTAAATTTTTGACAGTAAAACAAATTATGATTCCGATGAATTTTGATGATAATACACGCGAAGCAGGCTTCATTTGTGATTGTGAATGGGATATTGAGAACGGTGTTGGAATAAAATATATTAATGAACAAATATCAGAAATAGGATTTCAAGACATTTTGCTATAAGGGAGAAACATTAAGTATTGGAAAAGTTGCGCCGCAAACGATATCTTCATCAGGGACTGTTCTAAAAGGTGGTGCTGACCAAATATTATTACCGCAAGACTGGCCATTAGAATGGATTTCGGATTTTAGAATAGTTCCTAATTGATGGATTATCAATAATTGAGGGAGAAAAGAGATATGACAAGTAGTTTAAAGCGAATTTCTGAAAAAATTGTTTTTATTATTGAAGAAGAGTACCCAAAACAAAAAAGTTTTACAGGCTCAATTCAAAGTATTTATCAATTAGCAAATGAAATTATAGAAAATGGAGAAGTAACAAAAAACATAAATCTAAAAAGTTTAGTTAGAATGTTTGCAGATGAGACCACGCATTATCAAAGTGAGCTCATTTACTTACTTCAAGATTTAGATAAGGAATTGAAAAAGAATAAACATAAAAGATAGTTTACAACATTTTTTATCGAAACGAAAAGAAGAGAATAGGTCGAAATTTCTTTCAGATATGGAGAAATTGACGCTGTTTGTCCCAATAAGATGGGTAGATAATCAAACGTTCCTCATTCTCCATATTCAGGATAGAAAGGATTTAATAAAATGGAAACAGACAATACGGTATCTATTTGGATAGGTAATTTCAAAAATTTAACTGAGTTAGAAAATTATATTGATCTAACTTATGATGATGAGGGAGAGATCGTTGTTTCTGATTTTTTCAATGATTTTAAGATAGACATTAATGATATAGATGAAGATTTAATTGAAAAAGCAGTTTTATCAAATGAAACAAACGATATATCTATTATTTTGCGAACTGCTTCCTATGAGGAACAGTTATTGTGTGAATTGAACGCATTAGAGAGTCTGAATATAAATAAAGGTAATGCAGTTGTACTACTCTATAATTATGCTTATGATGGTTCTGTAGAATCCTCAGATTATTTAAATTTCATTACAAGTGTAGATTATAGATAAAACAATAATTTAAAAGTATGAGTAAGGAGATGGGTGATATGGAATCAAAAGCAATATTTGAAGCTGCACAGGTAGGCGATTTTAAATTACTGAAAGATTTATATAGCGGTAGTATAAATCAGGTAAATAAGGAACAATTGAATCTTTTATCGGTTGTCCTCACTAATAGTGATAAAATTGATGACCGAATTAAGATAATTAACTTCTTGCTCGATAGAGGTATAGATATAAACTATCAGGATAGAGATGGTAGAACAGCACTACATAATTTTTTTCAATTTAAAGCAAATTGGAGACCTAATGTAGATTACGCAGTAAATGTAATAGCTAGTTTAATTGAAGCGGGTATAAATATTAATGCAATTGATAAATATGGATCAGTAGCATTAATTTATTCTTTAACTGTTTTAAAATTAACAACGCAAGATGCATATCCTATTTATGAATTATTGCTAAAACATAATGCAGATTATACTCTAAAAAATGATGCGGGTAAATCTGCGTTAGACTACGCTAAAGAGTTATCTTGGAGAAATGATTTTTTAAATATTTTGGAGAAGTATGAAAATGAAAGTAAGTGATAATTATGGAGGATTTGTTCTATCAAGGAATGTAAAAAATGGATTACCTATTGCGTATACTTACAGAGAAAAATCTCGACTGTTACAATTAAATGGATGGACTATTTATTCTAGTTCCGATGATGAGGAATACGTAAATAATCCCCAGAATTTTGAAATTGTATCAGCAAAAACCATGTTTTCTATTGCACCCGTGATGGAAGAAATTTTTGAAGCGAAGTATGGGACGAATTTAGCGTGGCTATACGAGGAGGGGGTTCATGTTGGTTTCTATGATTTAAATGAGGAAAAAGAGGTAAAAATATCTGAAATTTTAGATTAGTTATATATACTAGTATTATCATGAAGGAGTCCTGCTTAAGCTAAGGCAGCTGAGATGATTCAGTTAGCCAAGAACAGTACCAAAGCAAGAGTTCTCGCAAATGTTGAAAAATGGGGATCAAAGGTTGACAATATCCTAGCGAAGAGCAATAATGTCATTGGGAAATTTGGGGAGAAATTATTAGATACCCGAATCCCAGTTGGCATTCGTAAAGAGGCAGTTGCCTTTGCGGGAGGTATGGGAACCATGCCTACCTTCAGCGTTGAGAGTAAGACACTGCGTGATCTGATGCACTTCACTAGCAAACATGCGGATGATGTTGTGAGAGGAGTAGGTGGTTCTGGGAAAGCCACAGCGACTTTTAAAGGTGAACTTACTGCAGAGAATATAACAAAAGAATTATTACAAACTAAACCTAAAAACTCTCCGACACCACAAAAATGGATGGATAAAGGAGGGGAAATTGAAATACTTGAAGATGGAACATGGGCATATACAAATTCTGAAGGTATCACAATAAAATATGTTGATGGATTTCCTGATTTTAAAAATGGTATTCCACCACAAGTTAAAAAAGAGTTTGTGATAGAGGGCGGCTTTGAGGGAAGGTCGAAAGACTTTTCCAAGGCAGGAGATGCAGGTATTGGTAATACTTGGCATCATCACCAAGATGGAAAAACGTTGCAAGCGGTTGACAGGGCTATGCATAGGCAATTTACTCATCGAGGTGGTATATCAATTATGAAAGGAAATAAATAAAAATGACAATGAAGCTTGATAGGTTTGGATCTGCCAATGAAGAAGCAATTTCAATATTAGAAAATAAATTTGAAGTAGTTTTACCAGAAGATTATAAAAGATTTTTATTACAAAAAAATGGTGGTAGAAATACAGCTTATAAATATAAAAATTTAGTAAGAATTTCTCAAATTAGTGAAGAAATTAATATTGATGTAATGTTCGGTGTTGAAACGAATATGAAAAATGCAGATATCGAACAGTGGACTAGTGAGTATCGGGATGATTTATTCCCAAATTCAATCATTATTGGGGACACTATTCAACATGGCTTCATAGTGTTCTGGCTTAGTAATGAAGAAAATAGGGGAATTTATTACTATGATGATACATATGAATTTGAATCATCTACTGATGATGTGAATGCTTATTTTTTGGCAAACTCATTTAGTGAGTTTTTAAGTATGGTAGAAAATTAGTGAATAGGTCGTTGAGGGCACACGAAATCTGCCTATTCCACAGGACTTGAAAGATACCCTCCTGTTTGCGGAAGGTTTTATTGGTTCAGCTGGAAGTATGGTTTCAGAGACTGCCATCGGAGCTGTAGATTTGACTCAGATCATTGGTATTGCCAGTATTGATGGCGTCAATCGCTTAACAGGAGGTCAAACTCCAGAGTGGATGAAGCGGGATTTGCAAGGAACGGTAGATAACCTGTCTAGCCTTGCGGAGTTAGGAGTAGGAACTTACACTGCTCTGACGGATCCAGGAGCGGCTCAGCGTGGCCAGGATCCTAATGCCAGCTATGCGGATAAGGCAGCTTATCGTGCTCAGGAGACAGGAAAAGCCCTCTGGGATAAAGTTACCCATATGGATGCCTATGATGCAGGAGGCTTGACCTTTGAGATTGCCAGTCTTTTTGTCGGTCCAGCAGCTGTAGGTAAGATGGCTAAGGGGACCAAGCTCGGAGCTAAGGCAGCTGAGATGATTCAGTTAGCCAAGAACAGTACCAAAGCAAGAGTTCTCGCAAATGTTGAAAAATGGAGTTCAAAGGTTGACAATATCCTAGCGAAGAGCAATAATGTCATTGGGAAATTTGGGGAGAAATTATTAGATACCCGAATCCCAGTTGGCATTCGTAAAGAGGCAGTTGCCTTTGCGGGAGGTAAGGGAACCATGCCTACCTTCAGCGTTGAGAGTAAGACACTGCGTGATCTGATGCACTTCTCAAGCAAACATGCGGATGATTTTGTAAGAGGTGTAGGTGGTTCTGGGAAAGCCACAGCGACTTTTAAAGGCGAACTTACTGCAGGGAATATAACAAAAGAATTATTACAAACTAAACCTAAAAACTCTCCGACACCACAAAAATGGATGGATAAAGGAGGGAAAATTAAAATACTTGAAGATGGAACATGGGTATATACAAATTCTGAGGGTATCACAATAAAATATATTGATGGATTTCCTGATTTTAAAGAAGCTGGTCTAGTAAGGCAGGAATTGGAAATTGGTGAATTCAAGAATTATGCTATTGATTTTAAGAAAGCAAATATGACAGCTCCTCTTGGAAAAAAACTACGAAGTAACACATGGCACCATCATGAGGACTTAAAGACATTACAAGAAGTGAATAAGAGCATTCACGCAGAGTTTACCCATCGCGGAGGAGTTTCCCTAAAGAAAGGAAAATAAGATGATTTTAGAAGGTTTTAAAAAAATAAATGAGGAGCAAATTACTCGAGTTGAAAATACTTTAAATATCTCATTCCCTTTAGATTATAAGGATTTTATTCTATCGAATAATGGGATATGCGCAGAAGGTGAGCTTGGTATAACACTTCCTTTGAATCAAGAAGTAATAGCCATAGATATTCTATATGGAATTGATACAGAAACCGAGAATTGTAACATTCTTGAATGGACTCAAGAATACAAAGAAGATTTACCTGAAAATACTCTTATTATTGGAGATGATGTACTGATGGGGTTCTTTATTTTAGTTTGTAAAGGAGAAGATAAAGGGGTGTACTATTATGATCATGCTTATAACTTAGAGGGTTCGGATGATGATGGAAATACTTATTTTATAGCTAACTCTTTTGAGGAGTTCATAAATCAATTGACTGTGATTGAATAATTGAAGTAATTTTTACAATCATATTATTTTAAGTAATATTAAGTTATATATATGAAATAAATAATGTTCATAACCCCGTGATTGTTGGTTTAAAGAATAGCTTAGAATTTCTAGGTTCTGAGTTTTCCAAGACGATTACGGATTTTCAGAATCTTGTTGGCGAAACCTCTGCGTGATCTGATGCACTTCTCAAGCAAACATGCGGATGATTTTGTAAGAGGTGTAGGTGGTTCTGGTAGGGCGGAGCGAGTCACACAAGGTGTTAATAATATGTCGGAGTTTTTTGAAACAGAATTTGGACAAAAGATTGTGGGAAGCCTTAGAAAGACTAAGAAACAATATGACGGGCAGAGTGTTTATGAAGTGATGAAGAAGGTTGATAGAAATTTGCGCAAAGGAGATTACCTGTATTTGGATGGTTTACATATGGACCATTTTGAAGTTTTTGATAAACGTGGTAATTTGAAATCTGTACTTAATCTTGATGGTACTTTAAACACAGATAAGTTATTAAAAGCTAAAGGAAGGAAATTACATTGAAGGAAGAAATCTATAAACTTTTTGAGGTGTGTAAACGATTCAATTCGAGGCTAGGATACTCATTAGAAGAAAATATAAAATTAAAAGATTTTAAAGAATTGATAGATGATAATCTATCTGATGACTTTCAAGAGCTTATGTCAGGTATTTCAGCATTCAAGGAAGAAATAATTGATCAAAGTATAGCTGATGAGCAATACAGTCAATTCTATTACGAGTTATTGTCTTCGATGGCTAACTTTTCTTCTTACTTTGCAGATTTGCATGAAATAATTTTTGATCTAAACGAAAGACGCAGATTTAAAATGGGAGAAATTACCAAAGAGGAGTTAGTCAGTTCAGATAAAATAATTTTAGACGATGAGGACGATGAATCTGGAAATTAAAGAATAGATACTTATTATTTTTCTAAACGTATTAAAGATTCTGTCCGATACTATGAGCCGTATTTGAACACGGAGGAAGCCCTCTGGGATAAGGTCACCCATATGGATGCCTATGATGCAGGGGGCTTGACCTTTGAGATTGCCAGTCTTTTTGTCGGTCCAGCAGCTGTAGGTAAGATAGCTAAGGGGACCAAGTTAGGAGCTAAGGCAGCTGAGATGATTCAGTTAGCCAAGAACAGTACCAAAGCAAGAATTCTCGCAAATGTCGAAAAATGGAGTTCAAAGGTTGACAATATCCTGTCTAAGAGCAATAATGTCATTGGGCAATTCGGGGAGAAATTATTGGATACCCGAATCCCAGTCGGTATCCGTAAAGAGGCAGTTGCCTTTGCGGGAGGTATGGGAACCATGCCTGCCTTCAGCGTTGAGAGTAAGACTCTACGTGATGTGATGCACTTCTCAAGTAAACATGCGGATGATGCAGTACGAGGAGTAGGTGGTTCTGGTAGGACTACAAGTAAGCTTAGAGATAGTGTCTTAGAAGGAGCAAAATCTAAAGGCAAAGCTAGATATGGTGAACGGAAAATTTCTGATGAAGAATACGCAAAATTGAGGAAAATGACACCATCCAGAAATATTAGAAATAATGTGAATAAAGACATCCAGTTACCGATGCCCGATCCAGCTATTCCTGGTAAGATTATAGAAATTGGAGAAAGATTAGAAGCCGACCATATTGTTTCAATGGATAGGATTACAAAAATGGAAGGCTTCAAAAAATTGACGCTAAAACAAAAACTCGATGTTCTAAATTATGAAGAGAATTTTATCGGATTGAGCAAAACAGCAAACACATCTAAAGGTTCGAAGAGTTACAGCGAGTGGACTAGATATGTAAAAGAAAATATACCTATTTCTGCAGATTTTAAAAGTGCTATGATAGCCAAGGAAAGAGAATTGGAAGTTGTTTTGCAAAATTTAATTGATTCTTTTGATTAAATAATAGAGGTTAGTAATTATGAATAATTTATCAAATATTTTGGGCCAGTATACACTATCAAATTCTGAAGTGGAGATTATAGAAGAAACCTCTAAAATCTTATCGGCAGATATTTCGCAATTTTGGAAAAAAATCTTTCTTTCTGATGACTTTAAAGAAAGAAAAAGCATACTTCTTACAGAATGGAAGAAATTTGTATCAGCAGAGTTGTCTAATACAATTTCCTATCTAGATGAATACTTGCTTCGGCTTGATTTGATTTTCTACAATGGTGAATACTCTATACTATACACAATTTCATCCTATGATAATAAAGATGTACTTCTGTATGAAGGTAAGAACCCAGTCTCAGTCGATGAATTAAGGAAAAAATTCGGAGATTTATTTGTGTCATTGGACAGCTCAATAGTAAACTTTTACACAAATATTCATAATGGTTTTTATGATTATAGAAGTAAAAGTATGGGATTGGATCCCGTCAAAAATATAGAGCCAGTATCCTTGTATGAATGGGAATATATCAAGCAAATAGATTTTAATCTTGAAGCATTATTTACATTTTTTAGTAATGGTATGGGAGACTATATCGTATTGGATATAGATTCTAAATTAGAAAACGGAGCTTATTTATGGTCTAAAATGGATTTGCCTGAAAGAGGTTTAAATTTTTGGAATTATATTGATGAGTGGACAGTAATTGGTTTTGAGTAAGTTTTTATAGAGGCTAAGAGTATTAGAAAGTTTAATGAAGGAGTTCTATTTATGAGTGATAAATTCCTTGAGTTATTTATTGAAAAAACTTTTTATAATGAGCTATTTAATAAGTTGAAATCTTATATTTAGCTTCATAGAGATGAAATAAAAGTTAGATCTTACACTTTATCTTCGATATCCTATAAAGCGCTAGATGATTTTACCGTCAAGGGATGAAAGATACCCTCCTGTTTGCGGAAGGTTTTATTGGTTCAGCTGGAAGTATGGTTTCAGAGACTGCCATCGGAGCTGTCGATTTGACTCAGATCATTGGTATTGCCAGTATTGATGGCGTCAATCGCTTAACAGGAGGTCAAACTCCAGAGTGGATGAAGCGGGATTTGCAAGGAACGG
>NZ_JAPVZW010000014.1:0-12392 GCF_041432595.1 Streptococcus sp. 27098_8_86 | reverse complement strand
ACTGATTTCAAGGGAACTCGTCGGGAAGATTTTGATAAAACGTTAGCAGGAATTTCCGATGCGATTACAACTTGGTTGACAGATACAGAAATGAATCGTAAGAGTATTCGCTTTAAAATATCAGAATATAATGGGAATATTGAAGATTGCCAGAAGAAAATTAATAGTCTAAATAGCCAGATTGAATACTATCATCGCTTGAATTGGGAGGAGGACTAGTATGTCAGGTCAAGAAGAAATATATGTCCAAACAGAAGAATGGGCTGGACAGGTCGGACATTATCATTCGGATGTTGCCTCTGTTCGTCCACTATCTACTCTTCCTTTTTCCTATACAGATTTGTCTCCTTTTAAGAACTTTAATCAAGCCATTCAGAATTTAAATACATCTGTCATAAAATATCGAACTTATGTGAATTCTCAATCCTCTAATATGCTTAGGGTTTCTGAGAATAAGTTGTTGGATGATCGTTCAGGAGCAGATGGATTTCAAGATGGGATTCGATTAAAATGAAGACAGCAGAACAAATTTGGAAAGAGTATTGTGACGGTAATACGGCATTTCCAACTACAGATTTTTTACATCAGATAGCTTTTATTTTAAAAAATCGTCCAGAGGTATTGGGCGCAATCGTAAAAGCTTTTTTGGATAAAAAACCAAACTATATTTATCATCCGCGGATTGGCGCTGATATTGAAGTGACTTTTTTACCGAAAGAAGTGTATATTTGTCGGAATGAGACTGAGATTACGTTATCTAAAAGTGAGTTTGTCCATTTTTTAGATGGGGTTGATAAGGTTTATAGCGATATTCTTCCCTTGGGTACATTGGTTGAGATTGATAAGGAGCAGCTATCTCAAGAGTTAGTAGTGTCACTTTTAGGCGATGAGCCACTTTATGTCATGATTATGGGGCGAAAAGTCGTTTTCGACGGAGCTTATGTGGATTATTTAGCACAGTTCTGGCCACTTGGTCTTCAAGCAGAGCTTCCACCGATGGCGATTCATAAGACCATGATCAAACGAATTATCGCTCAGGGTTATGCGGAATCAGAAAAAGAAAGTTCCTATGTGGGTCAATTACGGGAAATATTGATGAAAACAGCTATTCCTTCCCACTTTTATCTACGATTACAGGAGGAGTTAGACGATGAAAATCAAGCGTAATGAGTTGGAAAGTTTAAAGAATTTTCTCTATAAACAGACCCAAGCTTTCGAGGCTGATTTGGCTGAGGCACAGTCGACTGCGCAGAGTCTTGCATCGAGTCAAGCGCTGCGTGGTGATGTCAAGACTGCGATTAACCATGAGTTGAACTATTACAACCTTCCCCTCCTTCAGGGTTATGTGGACTATTCTAATCTGCTTTATACTGAGTTTGACAATCTGATTTCTGACTTTGAATCAACAGTCGGTGAGAAAAGCGCAACAGCTGTCATCAACAGTGAGGCCTTAACTAGCTTGAAGCAGAGTGTGGATGGTCTCCATTCCTCCATTGTCTGGGATATGGATGCGACGAATAAATATTATACGGAAATTTCTGACTTGATCTCACTGAAAGCTCCCAGCAAGGATAAGCTAGCTCGGGCTATTGAGGCGTCGAAACAGTCGCTTTCCGAGACGGAGAAGCGCCTGGCTGCCTTCAATGGCAAGCAGGCCACAAGTGAGTTAGATGCGATTTTAAACAATCAAAATAAGGGCTTAACGAAGGTGAGTGGGACGGTTACCATGGCCAGCCCTTATCGTAATCCTGAAGCGCTAGCTATCTATCGTAATCCTCATTTCAAGAAGGCGGCAAACCGTTATCACCAGAAAGTGGATAGCCTAGCAAGAGCTTACTTCCAGAAGAATCATCCAGGCGTTGCATTTGACAAGGACAAGGCAGGGATTGAGGAATTGCAGGCTCTTGCGAGGGAGGTGACTAAGAAGGCGGAGTATGGAGGGGAAGGAAAAAATCAAACTTACACGTTAGATGAAGCCGTGAAAGATTTCGCTAAAGGCTTGACGCCAAGCGAATTTTCTAAAGAAACTATAGGATCTTTTTTGGATCATGTTAAAGGGAAAGTTATTGAGGAATCAAAAAATATAGGTCGTTCACTGGCGGCGACTTTGCAACCGCGGGATGCCGCAGGGAGATTTATAAAAGATAGTTCAAAAATGAGAAATTGGCTAACTAGCACGCTGAAAAAAATACCGAATTCTACCAGTAAAGTTCTTGGAAATGTTGCTAAATGGGGTGGAAGAGGACTTGTTGCTCTAGGAATGTGGTCAGAAGGAAGTGACCATTATAAAGAACACCATAATGTTGGTAGAGCAGTAAGTTATGGCGTAACTGCTGGTACTGCCGGCTTTCTTGCTGGTAAAGCTGTAGGTGCTATAGTTGGATCAGCTTTTGCAGGAGCAGCTACAGGTTTACTTCCAATTGTAGTTGGTGTAGGAGCAGCTGTTGTAGTTGGTTCTGCTGTTTCTGTAGGTGTAAAAGCTCTGTATAAAAATGTGAAACCATTTAGAGCTGTAGTTGATGGTGCAGGAGATCTTTTAAACGGAATAGGAAAAGGAATATCTAATATCGGAAAATCATTTAGCAATCCACTTAAAGCAATTAAAGGAGTTTTTGGATAATGGAAAAAAAAGATAAATATGTAGCCCGTGTAGTAGGTAGACTAGACAATCGTTATTATTTAATAGAAGTCCATAACCGTCTTTATGTAATAGATTATTTTAATCCAAAGGACATCCGAAATTATTTGTGGGGATTTTTTCCAAAACATTTTTTAAGTTATAATATTTATGATGTTACAGATAGATCAGATAGATATAAAATTAAGTCTAATCCAAAATGGTTATCTGTTTTAAAAAGTATCAATGCTAGTAGTTTTATCAGTTTAGTGGTAGCATTGTGGTTATTGTTCTTTCCACCTACTTTTGCTCATAATGATAAAATCCCTCAGTTTTGGCTTCCGATTTTAGTTGTATTTGTTGTAGGTCTGCTACTGATTATTACTTTTTTAAATTTAGGCTTGGATAAAAGCATTGACCTTGAACAATTAGACCATAAAATAATAAGCCCTACTACAGTAATTAAATCTGAGAAAACATATTTACCTGAAAAATTAGCAAAATTTATTTTCTTTGTTTTAGGATTATCTGCTTGCTTTATAGTCGGAATACTCACATCAAATTATTTTACATTATTCTTCTTCACTTTTGTTGGGGGATATGCTTTGATATTGTACCCTTATTTTATAGAAATAATACTAAACAAATATAAGTTTCAAATTAAAAATACACAGGAGGCATAAAATGTTATTACCATTAGGAAGTATTGTTTACCTAGCAGATGGTAACCAGAAAGTTGTGATTATTGGTCGTGGAATGATTGTTAATCAGGAGGGAACAGATGTTGTTTTTGACTATACAGGCTCTGTTTTTCCAGACGGTCTCAATCCAGAAGAGATTTATTATTTTAACGAAGAAGATATTGACGAAGTCATATTTGAAGGTTACCGTAACGATGAAGAAGAACGCTATGCAAAGCTTTATCTACAGTGGTTGGAGGAAAACAAGGAGAAAGTGGTAAAAGGAAGAACGAAATAGTATCATTTGTCTGGGATATGGATGCGACGAATAAATATTATACGGAAATTTCTGACTTGATCTCACTGAAAGCTCCCAGCAAGGATAAGCTAGCTCGGGCTATTGAGGCGTCGAAACAGTCGCTTTCCGAGACGGAGAAGCGCCTGGCTGCCTTCAATGGCAAGCAGGCCACAAGTGAGTTAGATGCGATTTTAAACAATCAAAATAAGGGCTTAACGAAGGTGAGTGGGACGGTTACCATGGCCAGCCCTTATCGTAATCCTGAAGCGCTAGCTATCTATCGTAATCCTCATTTCAAGAAGGCGGCAAACCGTTATCACCAGAAAGTGGATAGCCTAGCAAGAGCTTACTTCCAGAAGAATCATCCAGGCGTTGCATTTGACAAGGACAAGGCAGGGATTGAGGAATTGCAGGCTCTTGCGAGGGAGGTGACTAAGAAAACAGTTACTACCGGAGATAAGAGTGATGAACGATATTTGGAATATCTAGAAACATTTAAAAATTCAATAAGTTTTATTAGTTATGGTATTACAGGACATTTAGCTAGTAGGGAAGTTATTGCAAGTTATCATAAGATTAAGAATGGTACATGGTATGGCAAAAGAGTAAAAAGTACAACTTCTGGGTATAAAACATGGAAACAAGTCAATGGAGATGTGAGTCGCTATAAAGCTGTTCAGAATGCAAAACGATTAGATGAATTAGCTAATGGTACAGGTACTGTTGTACGAGGAACAGGTATAAAAGGTGTAGCTAAAAGCGTAGGTATTCTAGGAGGAAGTCTGGCTGTACTGGATGGTGGTTTAACTTATCTTGAAAGAAAAGATGAGTATGGTGAAACAAGTGCTACTATAGATGGTGTCGCACATACGACAACATCTATAGGGGCTATTTATGTAGGAGCTGCAGTGGGAAATTTTATTCCAGTTCCCGTAGTTGGGGCATTAGCAGGAGCGGCAACTGGATATCTGGTTGGTGGAATTGCAAATACTCTTTATGATGGATTTGCTCATGGGAAATGGAATTGGGATAATTTTAAACTTTGGTAATTTAAAATGTTTAGAAAAATTATTTATATTGGGGAATTTAATAATCAAGCCATATACTTTGATACAGAAGAGCAGGTACCGTTAGCGGCATCTAAAAGCTCACTGTTGAATACACAAAACTCCAAATATAGTTGGAAATATATTGTTTGTATCATTTTGATTCTTATCTTGATTCGTATAATGTACAGAATTTTTCCGATTTTGGATCCTTTTCATGAAAAGTATAGTGTAGCAACTATAGTTTATTTGATAATAGTTTGGGTGGGAGCTGGGGTTGGTTTTCCTATCGTAATGGAGAAAATTTTATATAAAAACATAAAGTCCGTTACTCCGACCACAAAGCAGGCTTTTAGAGGAGCCTTGTATGGGAATATCATTTGGAATAATTTTAGCAACAAGAAAATAACTAAAAGCAAGAAATTATGGGCTTGGATAGTGACTCTTTGCATTGTATTCTTTTCAATAGCGAGTTTAATTGTTGGAGCTATTGTGTTTAACATGATTGGTAAAACTATAGGTAGTGAAATTATTGCAATAAGTCTCTTGGGGTTGTTACCGGGAATGAGTGTTTTTCTAGTTTGGCAAAATAATATCATTCGTTGGATGCGTATTGTTGAAAACTATCAAAAAAGAAAGATAAAATGGAGTAATTAAATGAATCAAAAAATATTACCGCTTGGGAGTGTTGTGTGTCTGAAAAATGGTGATGGGACACAGTTGTTAATTATTGCAAGAGGCAGTATTGTAAAACAAGGATGGAGAAAAGAAGTATATTTTGACTACGGTGCGGTGTTGATACCACAAGGTATGTCCAATCCGGAAAATGTTTATTTCTTTAACCATGAAAATATTAAAGAAATTATTTTTAAGGGTTTTGTAAATGAAGATGAGATTGAATTTGCAAATCATTATGATAAATTGATAGAACAGTCGAATTTGATTAAGGGAAGTGTGGAATAATGAATTACCTTATAAATCTAGATGATGCACCGCTTTATGTGAAGATGCCTTTAAGGCTCTCCTGTTTTTTGAATTACTCAAATTCCTAAAAGAAAATTAGTGCTTCAAACCTTATTAGATAGACATTTAAAAAGTAAATTTTAAGAAAATCAATATCTTTTTATACTAGCGTAAAATTATTATAGTGTAGAGGGAGTTTTACAGTATGAATTTATTGCGACATAGGAAAGACGGTCAATGATGTTGGAAAAAATATCGGCGATGCTTTTACAGGAATGATGAGTGGTTTGGGAAGTGTATTTGGGTGAGATGATGAAAGAGAATTATGAAATTATTCCTGTAGGAATCTATCAAAAGCAATCTGTTTTTTATGATAAAAGCAGTCAAAAATTACTAATCAGGATAGATAAAAAAGAAAGCAGCTATAGTCAATCTTTCTTAGTGATGATTATACTGTTTATGTTGCCAATAGTTAGATGGTTAAATCAATATCTATTTATAAATATTTTATTATTTAATATTTTAATACTGATATTTGGGACAATTGCAGTTTTTTCTGTTTCGCGAATCTACGTTAAAGAGTTGTATAGAGGGATAGAATTATCTGATTTATACCTGTCGAGAGAATCATATGGTATATTTCTTCATCAAGAAAAAAGAAATTCTAAGATTGCGATGATAACTATCATATCTTTATTTCTAATAGTTACAATTTCTGCTATTCTATATTTACTGACATCAATCTTTTTATTCTTATTTGTTTCCGTCGGTTTACTTTTTCCTTTCTTTTTATTCTTAAATACAAAAACGAAACAACGATATATTATTTTAAATCAATTGATAAAGGAGTTAGAGAATGAGTAATTACTTGACTATTGGAAGTGTTGTTCAACTACAGAACGGTGATACTAAAGTGATGATTATAAATCGGTTTCCACTTTACAATAGTCGAGGAACAATTGGATATTTTGACTATTCAGCTTGTCGTTATCCTTCTGGAAATACAGATAATCAAGTTTATTTCTTCAATCATGAAAATATTGACAAGATTTGGTTTGAGGGATATATTGATGAAGCAGAGGAACAGTTGCAGGAGAAATTTATAGTAGAGAAAAAGAATATCTCATATCCAAGATTGACACTTGAGCTTTAGTAGTATCGATCAAGAGTAGCCTTACGGAGGCCATGGTTGGAAGCGAATTTTCTAAAGAAACTATAGGATCTTTTTTTGATCATGTTAAAGGGAAAGTTATTGAGGAATCTAAAAATATAGGTCGTTCACTGGCGGCGACTTTGCAACCGCGTGATGCCGCAGGAAGATTTATAAAAGATAGTCAAAAATGAGAAATTGGCTAACTAGCACGCTGAAAAAAATACCGAATTCTACCAGTAAAGTTCTTGGAAATGTTGCTAAATGGGGTGGAAGAGGACTTGTTGGTCTAGGAATGTGGTCAGAAGGCAGCGAACATTATCAAGAACACCATAATGTTGGTAGAGCAGTTAGTTATGGCTTAACGGCCGGAACAGCTGGCTGGGTAGCCGGTCTTGCTGTGGGTTCAGCTTTGGCTGGAGCTCCAGTTGTTGTTGGTATATTTGGAGCTGTAGCAGTGGGTGCAGCTGTTTCTGTAGGTGTAAAAGCTCTGTATAAAAATGTGAAACCATTTAGAGTTGTAGTTGATGGTGCAGGAGATCTTTTAAACGGAATAGGAAAAGGAATATCTAATATCGGAAAATCCTTTAGCAATCCACTTAAAGCAATTAAAGGAGTTTTTGGATAATGGAAAAAAAGATAAATATGTAGTCCGTGTAGTAGGTAGACTAGACAATCGTTATTATTTAATAGAAGTCCATAACCGTCTTTATGTAATAGATTATTTTAATCCAAAGGACATCCGAAATTATTTGTGGAGATTTAATGCGTATAATAATACGGAATACTTAATTTATGATGTGACGGAACAGGTTGAACAGTATGAAGTAAAGCCATTTAATATATGGTTAGAAAATTTTAGGAAAGTATTTGATATTGTGTCTATTGCTTTGGTATTTTGGCTCTTATTCTTTCCTCCAAAATTCGCAAATAATCTCATGATTTTTTCTTCATGGCGAATTGTTCTTATTTTATTTTTTATCGGAGCTTTGCTAATTTTCCTAGTTTTAAATTTAGGAATGGATAAAACTCTGAAATTTAATTTTCAGGATGCATTATTATTACGAGCTACAATAAAAGAAAATAAGAAAGGATATAATTCCTCATTTTTTAATGTTATTCAACATTTAATAACTTTTATATTGCTTTTCTCAGGATGTCTTTTCATTGGGATTTTCAATTCAAATTATCTCACTCTGCTATTATTTACCTTTATTGGAGGTTATTCAATTTTATTTATCTATGCTATATCAATACAATATAATTTAAATCATTTTAAATTTCATATTATAAAAAATACACAGGAGGCATAAAATGTTATTACCATTAGGGAGTATTGTTTACCTAGCAGACGGCAACCAGAAAGTTGTGATTATTGGTCGTGGAATGATTGTTAATCAGGAGGGGGCAGATGTTGTTTTTGACTATACAGGCTCTGTTTTTCCAGACGGTCTCAATCCAGAAGAGATTTATTATTTTAACGAAGAAGATATTGACGAAGTCATATTTGAAGGTTACCGTAATGATGAGGAAGAGCGCTATGCAAAGCTTTATCTACAATGGCTAGAAGAAAACAAGGAAAAGGTAGTGAAAGGAAGAACAAAATAGTATCATTTTTATACTATTTTTTTTATCAGATTAGCTTCACAGAATCGGTTGTTGGAGTGGATGAGTACAACTACTAAGGATAAGCTAGCTCGGGCTATTGAGGCGTCGAAACAGTCGCTTTCAGAGACGGAGAAGCGCCTAGCTGCCTTCAATGGCAAGCAGGCCACAAGTGAGTTAGATGCGATTTTAAACAATCAAAATAAGGGCTTAACGAAGGTGAGTGGGACGGTTACCATGGCCAGCCCTTATCGTAATCCTGAAGCGCTAGCTATCTATCGTAATCCTCATTTCAAGAAGGCGGCAAACCGCTATCACCAGAAAGTGGATAGCCTAGCAAGGGCTTACTTCCAGAAGAATCATCCAGGCGTTGCATTTGACAAGGACAAGGCAGGGATTGAGGAATTGCAGGCTCTGGCGAGGGAGGTGACTAAGAAGGCGGAGTATGGAGATTCATCTTCAGTTAAGACGTTAGGAGACTATGGAAATGACTTAGCGGAAACTTCAGTCTATACAAGTCTTGAAGAAGGTATCAAGCACCTTATTGAGAAAATGAAAGTATCAGTACCGGATGTAGCTAATTATTGGAGCGTGGGAATAACTGGTAATTCATATTATAAAAATATGAATTTCGCCTTTGATGCTCAACAATTTGCGAAAGACTCCACGACTAATGCTCTAAAAGGTCTTTTTAATAATATTACTGTGTCAGAAGTTGGTATTCCGATTCCAGGTACGAATGTTTCCATGGGGATATCAGGTATTAGCTCAGTATTTATGGGGATGAACTTTTTGAACAACCTACAAAATGAGAATGCTGGACGTGCTTTTACGCATACGGCAGTAACGACGGCAGTTACAGCAGTAGGAGTGGATGTTGCAACAACAGCTCTTTTAGCAACGGCTACAGGTTCAGGGGGACTTGCAACAGTAGCAACAGTTTTGGCTTCTAATCCAGTTGGATGGACTATTATTGCAGGTGTTGCAGTTGGATATGCGGTAGATTTAGCGTATAAAAATAATTTTCTTGGAATCAGAGATATAGCAAATGATATGGGCGACAATCTGGATAAGAGTATTAAGGAAATTGGAAATAGTATCGATTCAGGTATTAAATCAATTCAGAAAGTGTTTGGGTGGTAAATGTGGATTTAAAATTTAAATATTCGAATATAGCAGTTTTTAGACTCGTAGAGTTTAAAAATAAAAGTTATATCTTAGATCCTACTACTATAAAAGGCAAATCCTATTTCTTCGGTTCGCTTCCGAAAGAGGTTACTGCTGAAATGGTTGAGTTATCTCCATCTAATGATAGTTTTAGAATAAAATCGAAAACACCAATAGGCGCATCTACTGCTCTAGTTATCATGATTCAGCCACTTGTGGGCTTCTCTCATACGCTGATGAAAGATGCCTTTATTAGCTGGGGAATCAATCAGCAAATTTTAATGAAAGTAGCGTTATTTGCTTTCTCTGTATTTTTGTCATATCTTATGGCTGTCTTTTATGAAAAAAGTGCGGTAGGGAAGTTTGAATCAAGAGTACCCAAAAACAGTAAACGTTGTCGACTTGTTTTGGAACCCAAAGGTAAACGAATGATTGATTGGTGGTATATTACTCTTGGAATTAATGCTGTTTGTTTAGCATTTTTTATAGGACTTGACAGTGGTTATGAAAGTGCTATATTGGTTATAAATGGCATAATTTCGTGGTGGTTTTTTGTAATACTGAGAATGCCACAAATCCCAGAGTATTATAAGACACTAACATTAACTGAAATTGAAGAGCTATAAATACAGAACGTTGAGAAGTTAGAAATGACTTTGATTCCGGTATTAAATCAATTCAGAAAGTGTTTGGATGGTAAATATGGAATTAAAATTTAAAGAAACAAATAAAACTTTTCATAAAATTGTAGAATTTAAAGGTGAAAAATATCTTTTGGACATGACTAGCATTAGTCCTAAAACTTATTTCTGGGGTTCTCTTCCTAGTGAAATCACAGCTAAATGCTCAAAGTTAGATAAAAGAGATACGAGTTTTGAGAGCTTAGCTCCAACTATGAGCAAATCTCTTGGTATTGGAATAGGTGTAGCAATAGGTGGAGCTTGTTATGGGATTGTTACGAATGCTTTTAAGAGTTATGACATTAGCCATAATATTTCTTTTAAATTAGGATTATTTGTCCTCTTTATCGCACTGGCTTATCTTACTTTCAGGTTTATTGCTTTTGTGGTTCGTCATAATCTTCAACAAAAGCTTTCAAGTAAAGAAACGAAGTATCAAATAGTTTTCAAATTAGCAAGACCACAACGTCAGTTAAAACTGTATAAACTTCTGCCTATTCTTTTTGTTGCGGTTATAGGATGTTTGGGGTTTTATATATTTACTGATAATGGGACAGAGGGCTCTATCATTATCATTAACAGTATTTTATTTTTTGGTTTCTTTACGGTGATTTTAGGTATGTTACCACTCCGAGAAAGTTACGAAAAGCAAGAGATTATTTTTGATAGAATAGAGAAGTTATAATTTATAATAACTTTTTGAGGATTAAAACTATAGAAAACGAGATGGGCGACAATCCTTGAAATAAGTGTTAAGAAAATAGGAAGCAATATTGATTCAGGTATTAAATCAATTCAGAAAGCATTTGGGTGGTAAATGATTCATTTAAAGTTCAAGAATGCTAATACGATGGCGTATAGTATTGTAGAAATAGAAAAAATATAAATTGAAAGGAAATCAAATAAATGTCTATTTTGCCAATTGGAACAATTGTTTATTTAAAAGAGGGGAGTCAAAAGCTAATGATTCTCAATCGTGGGGTTACGATAGAACAGAATGGTGAAAGTGTTTTGTTTGATTATTCTGCAGCTTTTTATCCAATGGGACTAAACCCAGAACAGTTGTTTTACTTCAATCGTGAAGATGTGGATCGAATTGTATTTAAAGGATACTCTGACGAGGAAGAAGATCGATTTGTGGAGCTTTATCTACAGTGGTTGGAGGAAAACAAGGAGAAAGTGGTAAAAGGAAGAACGAAATAGTATCATTTTTATACTATTATTTTTACCAGAGTAGCTTCACAGAATCGGTTGTTGGAGTGGATGAGTACAACTACTTCACTAGCCGAGATGGTTATCGTATCAAACTTATCAGTGAATAAAAGCGAGTCATTTGACTTGCTTTTATTTTTCATTCCTTATGGTAAAACATCGGAATTTTTGATATAATTCTATTAACTGTAAGATTTAGTCAAAAGAGGTATAAAGATGAGTGATTTTGAAGAAAAGCGGCTTGCTAGTAATGCTTATAATCGAGCGCAAGCGAGTCGCTATGAAAGTTTGGCGAATCAGTACCAGAAAGCATACGATAAGAAAAAAGCAGAGATTGAGAAGTTAGAATCTGCTAGAAAAGAACTCTCTAAGCAAATTCAATCCTATAGTGAGTTCCGCAATACAGTTTCTCAATACTCTACAACTATTTCTACAGATACCTTTAAAGGGACAAGACGTGATACATTTGATAAGACTTTATCGAAAATTGCGACGACGATGAATACGCATCAAAATGAGCATGAAATGAATTTGGCGAAGTTGGATGCAGAGATCGCAAAGCGAAAATTGGAGCTAGGCGATTTAGGTGGTGCTATTGGAAGTGCTTGGAATGCAGTTGAAAGCTTCTTGGCAGCTATTTTTTAGGGAGTAGGATAGATGGATAAAATAGGAATCAGTTCAGCTTCTTGGCAACGTGTTGTTACCTCAGCACGGACTAAGGTCGCATCTGTATCAGACATTCAAGTGACAAAGATTGGAAAAACTACCTTGAATCGGATGAAATCTTTTGAGACCCTTCAAGAACAAGCGAAAAAAATTCTGAGTGATTATAAGGATTTTGAAATGGAGCGTACTTCTCAAATGATTACGGTGGGTGAGAAGATTGTGGCTGATGATAAAGCCATGGCCGGTCAGTTTGATAAGAATACAGCCAATGTGAGGTTTAAGTAATGGTTCAATACGATAAGAATAAG
>NZ_JAPVZW010000013.1:0-16792 GCF_041432595.1 Streptococcus sp. 27098_8_86 | reverse complement strand
AAATTAAGTAAAAAGAGCCAGAATTATACTGACTCTTCTATTGATTATTAAACTTAGAAGCACGTTCTTCTCCCCACCAATACGGGATTAGTTCTGCGACTTTCACCGTCTTTCTTGTATCGTAGTCCATCATAAATTCTGCATCTTTATTTTCAGCATTCAACTCCAAAAGAAATTCTCTGCAAGCGCCACAAGGCATACCGGAACTTCCACCATAAGGTGGTTTATCTCGAAAGGCTAATATTTTCTTAACCTTAGTTTGTCCTGAGAATTGATACATATTAAAGAGTGCTGCCCGCTCTGCGCAGAGATGGAAAACACCACAGGTTCCCTCCATACAGAATCCTGTAAATATTTGTCCATCTTCTGCTTCTACTGCAGCAACGACATGATTAGCATAAACAAAATCAGATACTTCATGTGGATTATACAATTTCTGTGCTTCTTCGTACATCTTTTCCCAGATGTCCATTATTGTACCCTTCTTACTTAGAGATTTCCTTTAACATATTTTCGATATGCTGGATTGATTTTTCACGACCTAACAAGAAGATAGTATCTGGCAATTCTGGTCCATGCATTTCACCTGAAACAGCAATACGAATTGGCATGAAGAGATTTTTCCCTTTGATACCTGTTTCTTTTTGAACAGCTTTGATTTGTGGGAAGATATTTTCTGTTACAAATTCATCATCTGTCATCGCTTCAAGTTTTGCCTTGAAGGCTTCAAGAACTGTTGGGACTGTTTCCCCCGCCATGACTTCGCGTTCTGCTTCTGTCAATTCTGGGAAATCTGAGAAGAAGAGATCTGTCAATGGGATAATCTCATCTACTGATTTCATTTGTGGTTTATAGAGCTCAACTAATTTTTCAGCCTTATCAGTTAAACGGCCTACTTCCTCTAAGAATGGTTTTGCCATTTCAAAGATAGTTTCTAGGTCTGCATTCTTGATATAATCATTGCTCATCCAGTCGAGTTTCTTCTGATCAAAGGCTGCTGGAGACTTGCTGAGGCGGTTTTCATCGAAAAGTTTAATGAGTTCTTCACGAGAGAAGATTTCATCTTCGCCACCTGGGTTCCAACCAAGAAGAGCAATAAAGTTAAAGACTGCTTCTGGTAAATAACCTTTTTTACGGTAGTCTTCGATAAATTGAAGGGTGTTGGTATCACGTTTAGACAATTTTTTCCCAGTTTCAGAGTTGATAATCAAAGTCATGTGACCAAACTCTGGAGCTTCCCAACCAAGTGCTTCATAAACCATGAGCTGTTTTGGTGTATTAGCAATGTGGTCGTCTCCACGGATTACGTGAGAAATTTGCATATCATGGTCATCGATGACAACGGCAAAGTTGTATGTTGGGTAACCATCTTTCTTTTGGATAACCCAGTCACCACCGATATTGCCACCTTCAAATTCGATATCACCTTTGACCATATCATGCCACTTGTAGATACCTGACTCATTGACCGCCAAGCGAACTGTTGGTATGATACCAGCAGCTTCACGTTCTGCGATATAAGCCGCTTTTTCCTCTTCACTCATACCAAGGTATTCGTTGATATAACGAGGTGTTTCACCAGCTGCTTCTTGACGTTCGCGTTCAGCTGCCAGCTCTTCTTCTGTAACGTAAGATTTGTAGGCTTTTCCTTCAGCTAATAGTTGGTCAATGTATTTTTGATACAAGTCCAAACGCTCAGACTGGCGGTAGTTTTCATGTGTTTCTGGGCTTTCATCCCAATCCATGCCTAACCAGCTAAGGTTTTCAAGCTGTGAGCGTTCCCCATCTTCGACATGGCGTTTACGGTCAGTATCTTCGATACGAATGATAAATGTTCCACCATGATGGCGTGCATACAAGTAGTTAAACAATGCTGTACGGGCATTCCCGATGTGTAGTAGTCCTGTTGGACTTGGTGCGTAACGTACGCGGATATCTTTTGACATAGTTTCTCCTATAAAGTCTCTAGGCATCTGCCTTTTTGCTCTCTATATTATATCACAAGTCTTGGCTGAGTCCAATTTCTATGAATAAAGAGAGTAAAAAGAGTGGACAAACCACTCTTTTCTTCTATTATAGACGTGCGTTAAGTTCTTTGCTCAATTCTTCAAATCCTGGTTTTCCAAGAAGGGCAAACATGTTACGTTTGTAAGCTTCAACACCTGGTTGGTCGAATGGGTTGATAGCATTCAAGTAACCAGAAAGGGCGATAGCCAATTCGAAGAAGTAGATTGTATAACCAAGAGTGAAAGCGTCTTGCTCTGGAAGAGTCACGTACATGTTTGGTACATCACCATCTGTGTGGGCAAGAAGAACACCGTCAGTCGCTTTTTTGTTTACAAAGTCAACGTCTTTTCCTTGAAGGTAACCAAGTCCGTCAAGGTCTTCTTCCAAAGTAGGGATAATCACGTTCTTACGAGGTTTGTCAACACGAACAACTGTTTCAAACATGATACGAGTTCCCTCTTGGATAAATTGACCAAGTGAGTGCAAGTCAGTTGAGAAGTTGGCTGAAGTTGGGTAGATACCTTTTTGGTCTTTCCCTTCTGATTCACCAGCCAATTGTTTCCACCATTCTGAGAAGTATTGAAGTGATGGCTCATAGTTTACCAAGATTTCAGTTGCATAGCCTTTACGGTAAAGGATGTTACGAACGGCTGCGTATTGGTAAGCTTCGTTTTCAGAGATTTTATCTGAAGTGTAGTCTTTGCGAGCTGCATTCGCACCCTCCATAAGGGCTTTGATGTCAGCTCCTGATGCTGCGATTGGAAGCAAACCAACGGCTGTCAATACTGAGAAGCGTCCACCGATATCATCTGGAACAACAAATGTTTCCCAACCGTTAGCGTCTGCTTCAACCTTAACAGCACCTTTTTGGCGGTCAGTTGTTGCATAGATACGTTTGTTAGCTTCTTCTTGACCGTATTTCTTAACCAAAAGTTCTTTGAAGACACGGAAAGCAATCGCTGGTTCAGTTGTTGTACCTGATTTAGAAATCACGTTTACTGAGAAGTCTTTGTCTGCAACATACTCTACCAAGTCAGCAAGGTAAGTAGATGAGATTGAGTTTCCTGCGTAAAGGATTTGTGGAGCTTTGCGTTCTTCTTTTGTTTGCAAGTTTGCAAAGTGGTGGTTCAAGAAGTCGATTGCTGCTTTGGCACCAAGGTAAGATCCACCGATACCGATCACAACCAAAACATCGCTGTCTGATTTGATTTGCTCAGCAGCTTTCAAGATGCGGTCAAATTCTTCGCGGTCGTAGTTTTCAGGAAGGTCCAACCATCCCAAAAAGTCGCTACCAGCACCAGTTCCTTTACGGATCAATTCATCTGCTGCTGTTACTTGTGATTGCATGTATTCCACTTCATGTGGTGCAACAAATTTGTCTAAAACTTTTGAATAATCAAATTTAATATGTGACATGTTATTCCTCCAATATTTCTTCTTTTCTATCATAACGCTTACCTTCGTTTTTTTCAAGTTTTTTTGTCGAATTTCTCCAATTTTTATCAGAATTCAAACGTTTGCGTAAAAATGTCACATTCCAAAAATTTTGAAAAAATAAAATAAAGAACGACCAGATGTCCCAGTCGTCACAGTTCATTCAATAAATACTCAAATAGTTCTAAATTGCCATCTTCCTCATTAACCAGAAACTCTGGATGCCACTGCAAACCGATAATACGGTGTTCGTCGATAGACTCAATCGCTTCGATGGTTTGGTCTCTTGGATCAATGGCAGTCACACGGAAATTAGGTGCCAAATCTTTAATACTTTGACGATGAACGGAATTAACCTGACTTTCTTTTCCAAATAGCTTGGCCACCACACTTCCTTCTACTGTCTCAATAGAATGAGATGTTCCGAAAGGCAGTCCTTGCCAGTGACCTTCGATTTCTTGATTGAGGGTTCCACCAAAGGCAACATTGACAAGTTGAACACCACGACAGATTGCCATAATTGGTTTGTTCTGACGGAGAGCTTCCTTCAAGAGTGCCAATTCAAATTCGTCACGGACCAGATTGTAATCATCGCTCTCGATGGTCTTTTTCTCTCCATAAAACTGAGGATGAACATTTTGGCCTCCTGTCAAAATGAGTTTATCAATCATTTCCACATAATCACGTACAACTGACTCATCACCAACAGGAATGACTAAAGGGAGACCACCGACTTGACGAATGCTCTCTGCGAATCTACAAGATACAGATGAGTGAATGTTTTTACCTTCTGCGTCTACGGGACATAGATTTGCAGCAACTCCTACAACCGTTCTAGCCATGATGCCTCTCCTTTCGAATATTAACGATAGTCCTATCATATCACTCAAAACGCCTTTCGTCTAATATGTTTTTTTTAAGGCTGTGATAAATATTTTTTATGGACAAGAAAAAGCTGCCCACATAGGACAACTTCTTTCTTATTCGAAAACAAATTGATTGTGATAGAGTTCTGAGTAAAATCCACCTAACTTCAAGAGTTCATGGTGATTACCACGTTCAATGACTTCTCCATCTTTGAGGACAATAATCTGGTCTGCATTGAGGATGGTTTTCAAGCGATGGGCAATGACAAAACTGGTTCTACCTGCTACAACTGCCTCCATGGCATGCTGAATCTTGCTTTCTGTCACCGTATCTACGTTTGAAGTGGCTTCATCGAGAATGAGAACTTCTGGATCTGTCATCAGGGTTCGAGCGATAGAAATCAATTGCTTTTGCCCAGTTGAGAAGATGCTCTGGTCGTCATCTATAAGAGTATCGTACTTATCAGGCAAGCTTTCGATATAGTCGTGAATGTGGGTTGCCTTGGCTGCTGCCTCAACCATTTCTTGACTAGCATCTGGCACACCGAAACGGATATTGTCTCGAATGGTTCCACTAAATAAGACCGAATCTTGCAAGACAATCCCCACCTTGCTTCTGAGACTATCCAAGTCATAGTCACGGATGTCTTTCCCATCAAAATAAATACCACCAGCATCAACATCATAAAAGCGATTGATAAGGTTCATAATAGTCGTTTTCCCTGAACCTGTTGGCCCAACAACTGCAGTCATCTGGCCTTTAGGGGCAGAAATGCTGACATCTTTCAAAATAGGTTTATCAGGTAAGTATGAAAAATCAATATGACTGATTTCAACACCTTCTTGCAACTTAGTAAAGGTCGGCGCCTTTTCAGGTCGAATTTCTTCCTCTGCATCAAACATTTCCTGAATTCGTTCAGCACCTGTAAAGGCTAACTGAAGGCTTCCCCAACTAGCCGCAACTTGAATAATAGGCTGGTAGTACTGCTGTGAAAATTGTGCAAACATAACAATCAAACCTAGGGCTGTACTTGTTTCAATAGTCTTATCGTTTAATAGAACGGCCGAACCAGCAAAGATAACGATGGCTGTGTTGACCAGACTCATCCCATTCATGACAGGGAAAAGAATTCCTGAGAACATTCTTCCTTTAAAGGTTGCCCTGCGCACGCGCTCATTTTGTTCAAGAAACCCTGCCATCATATCCTCTTGAATTCCTTGCACAATCACGGCTTTTTGGCCTGAAATACTCTCGTCCATATAGGCGTTGAGTTTCCCTACCTCTTTTTGCTGGAGGTTGGTGTATTTGCGTGCCATTTTTACAATAAAAATCAGCATAAGGAAGGCCACTGGTGTGCTTGCTATGGTGATGAGGGCCAGCGTCACATTTCTCGAAAACATGACGAGAATCAGACCAATATATAAAACAATATTGCTCATGACCTGAATCAAACTTTCGTTAAAGGCTTGGAGGATATT
Organism: Streptococcus sp. 27098_8_86; assembly: GCF_041432595.1. Classification (GTDB taxonomy): domain Bacteria; phylum Bacillota; class Bacilli; order Lactobacillales; family Streptococcaceae; genus Streptococcus; species Streptococcus pneumoniae_F. The sequence continues at coordinate 11,006 of NZ_JAPVZW010000013.1, read as the reverse complement.
ATCCAAATCACTGGTAAAACGAGACAGGATATCGCCATCTTTTCGGCGGTCAAAGAAAGAAACAGCTAACCGAGAAAGCTTACCGAAGAGGCCTTTGCGCATCTCGTTTGTCGACTCTGCAATCACGCGCGTCATAAGACACATGTATATGACACTGGAGATAAAGAGAACCAAAACCAGCAGGCCAAGATTGACCATGATTCCTGATAGGCTTTGCCAAACAAGTTCTGGATTGCCATTTTGATAAGCTTGAACTAAATTAGCTAGCTGCGTCACTGCTTGTCCAGAAAAGACCGGAAAGAGGGCTTGGGCAAGAGTTGCCAGAACAATCATCAGGATAACAACTACAAATGATAGCTTATAGACTTTAAAATAATTCCAAAAAAATTGAACTGTCTTCATTTTACTCCTCCTTTCCTTTCTGTGTTTCGTAGATTTCACGGTAAACAGCATTGTTGGCAACCAAGTCTGCATGCGTACCTTGACCAATCAATCGTCCTTGATCCAGTACCAAGATCTTGTCTGCATGGACAACCGAGCTAATCTTTTGCGCGATGATAATGGTTGTCGTCCCCTTCAAGTCCTTATTCAAGGCTTCTTGAACCAGGCGCTCTGACTTGGCATCCAAGGCCGAGGTCGAATCGTCAAAAATCAGAATACGTGGATTGCTGACAATCCCACGCGCAATCGACATCCTTTGCTTTTGTCCACCAGAGAAATTGGTTCCCCGTTCCTCAACTGGACTTTCAAAGGTTTTTTCCATACGATGAATGAATTCACTGGCTTGAGCAATATTGGCTGCTCGCTCCATTTCAAATAGAGTGGCATCTCCTTTGCCCTGTCTCAAGTTATCAGCAATCGTCCCACTAAAGAGAATGGCACGTTGGAGAACGATAGAGACAGCTTTACGCAGGGTCCCTTCACTCACTTCTCGAATATCCTTGCCTCCGATTTTGATAGCCCCTTCCTGCGGGTCAAAGAGACGTGGAATCAATTGAGCCAAGGTTGATTTTCCTGCACCAGTGGCTCCAACTACACCAACCATCTGACCAGGTTCGATAGTAAAGGTCACATCTTTCAGCATCGGTTCCTTGTCCATTGGATAGGTAAAGGTCACATTTTCAAAGCTAAGACTTCCGACCAACTCTTCATCTGGCACATCCTTGAAGGTCATGGCTGGCTCTGCGTCTAGAATTTCTCGAATACGACGCATGGAAATCATAGCACGACTGACAGAATTTCCCAAAAATCCAACCATGACAATGGTAAAGATAATCTGGCTTAGGTAATTGACAAAGGAAGCAATGGAGCCAACAACTGACGGATCCGACTGAACCATCCCTGCAACTAGCCAAATAGAGAGGAATACCGACCCATAACCGACCAACATCATAAAGGGTTCCACTACTGAAAAGGCATAACCAATGTAAAGATTTTGACCGAGTAGCTCGTCTGAAACCTCCGTAAACTTAGCAAACTGCTCTTTTTCTTGGACAAAGGACTTGACCACACGAACGCCACGCAGATTTTCCTTGGCAATGGCATTGATGCGTTCAAGAAGGGTTTGAAACTTGGCAAAACGAGGCCCCATCATACCCATCATGACAGCAGTCAAACCAAAAATTAAGATCACCATGAGAACAATCACCCACCACAGAGAAGGTAGGGTTTGAACCGCCAAGATAAACGAACCGATGAACAAGAGGGGAAGTCTGAAAAGAATTTGGAAGGTCATCATGACCACGTTCTGAATCTGGTTGATATCATTTGTCATGCGAACGACTAGATTTCCCGCATTAAATTGTTCAATATTGGCATAAGAAAAGGTTTGGATTTTACGGAAGGCATCCTCTCGAAGATCGGATGAAACTCCTTGGGCAATATAGGCTGCTAGGACAACATTAAGACCACCAGCAACTAGACCGACCAAGGCCACACCAATCAACCAAGCCCCTATACTATAAATGGCTTCATATTTCCCAGCAAGGAGGGCGTCTAACACTTCCTGCAGATAACGCGGTTGCAAAAGTGAACTAGCAACCATCAAGCCTGTCATCAGGAGCGAAGCCAAGGCCTGCCACTTGTAGGTTTTTATTTTCTGAATCAGCATACTTTCTCCTTAAAAAATAGACAAAAGGGAGCGACAATGCGTCAGCTCCTTCTCATTCTGTTTGTGTGATGTTATTCTAGCAAAAAAGTGAGAACTTGTCAAAGAAGTCTCCTTGATACAAATTAGTGCGCTTTCATCTACAGTAATGCATGATAAAGGTTTTTATGGTAAAATAGTAAAAAGAAGGTTATAAAGGAGGGGAATATGGAAAAACAAACCATCGCCGTCTTGGGGCCTGGTTCTTGGGGAACTGCCCTTTCACAAGTCTTAAATGACAATGGACACGAGGTACGTATTTGGGGAAACATTCCCGAGCAAATCAATGAAATTAATACCTATCATACTAACAAACACTACTTTAAAGATGTCGTTCTAGATGAAAATATCATTGCCTACACCGACTTAGCAGAGGCACTGAAAGATGTAGATGCGATTTTGTTTGTTGTCCCAACAAAAGTGACACGACTTGTTGCCCAACAAGTTGCAAAAACCTTGGACCATAAGGCTATCATCATGCACGCATCAAAGGGATTAGAACCTGATAGCCATAAACGATTATCAACTATCCTTGAAGAAGAAATTCCTGAACATCTCCGCAGTGATATTGTCGTTGTTTCAGGACCTAGTCATGCAGAAGAAACCATTGTGCGTGACCTAACTTTAATCACTGCTGCTTCTAAAGATTTACAAACCGCTCAATACGTTCAAGAACTCTTTAGTAATCACTACTTCCGACTTTATACCAATACGGATGTTATCGGGGTCGAAACCGCTGGTGCTCTTAAAAACATTATCGCTGTCGGTGCTGGAGCCTTACATGGTTTAGGATTTGGTGACAACGCTAAGGCAGCCATCATCGCTCGAGGCTTGGCAGAAATTACCCGCCTAGGGGTAGCACTCGGTGCCAATCCATTGACCTATAGCGGCTTATCTGGTGTGGGAGATTTGATTGTAACGGGAACATCCATCCACTCTCGTAACTGGAGAGCTGGAGATGCTCTTGGTCGTGGAGAATCTCTAGCTGATATCGAAGCCAATATGGGCATGGTAATCGAAGGAATCTCAACGACTCGAGCAGCCTATGAACTAGCGCAAGAACTTGGAGTCTATATGCCCATTACACAGGCTATTTACCAAGTTATCTACCACGGAACCAATATCAAAGATGCCATTTATGACATCATGAACAATGAATTTAAAGCAGAAAATGAGTGGTCTTAACCCTCTAGAGAAAGGATTCTTATGACATCAAAAGTTAGAAAGGCAGTCATCCCTGCCGCTGGACTTGGGACTCGATTTTTACCAGCAACCAAAGCACTTGCTAAAGAAATGTTGCCAATTGTAGACAAACCAACTATCCAATTTATCGTAGAAGAAGCTCTTAAATCAGGTATTGAAGATATTCTGGTTGTCACTGGTAAATCAAAACGTTCTATTGAAGACCACTTTGACTCAAACTTTGAGCTTGAGTACAACCTCAAAGAAAAAGGCAAACATGACTTACTAAAATTGGTAGACGAAACAACTGGCATTCGCCTTCACTTTATCCGTCAAAGCCATCCTCGTGGTCTTGGCGATGCTGTCTTACAAGCAAAAGCTTTTGTAGGAAATGAGCCCTTCGTTGTCATGCTTGGTGACGACCTAATGGATATCACAGATGACCATGCTGTACCTTTGACAAAACAATTGATGAACGATTACGAGACGACTCACGCATCAACAATTGCTGTTATGCCTGTCCCTCATGAAGAAGTTTCAGCATATGGAGTTATCGCTCCTCAGGGTGAAGGGATTAATGGTCTCTACAGTGTCGAAACTTTCGTTGAAAAACCAGCTCCAGAGGATGCTCCAAGTGATTTAGCAATTATCGGGCGCTATCTGCTCACACCAGAAATTTTTGAGATCCTCGAAAATCAAGCTCCCGGTGCTGGAAATGAAATCCAGCTTACCGACGCTATTGATACACTTAATAAAACACAACGTGTTTTCGCCCGTGAATTTACAGGAGCTCGTTACGACGTTGGGGATAAGTTTGGCTTTATGAAAACATCTATTGACTATGCCCTCAAGCACCCACAAGTCAAAGATGACTTGAAAGATTACCTCATCCAATTGGGAAAAGAATTATCTGAGGGGGAATAGAATTAGTTTCCAGTTAATAAATTAAGTCTCCAGCAAGTTGACTCTGGAGACTTAATTATTTTACAAATTTACATACAATTTAAAGATTTATGAGATATGTCTCTAAATCTACCAACTCAACTTCGGTCCTTAATGATGGATTACAGATTTTCAATCAAAAATCGATTTGAATTTTTAATGATATTTGCTATTTTGGGGACGTCTAAATCATCTGTATACAGAAAATGTTTTTCCTTCTCCTTATTTTTAGCTAGAAACTCACTTCTTGCTTGTATTGATAAGTTGCCCACTCTTTCAATTTCTTTTCGAGAATCATCCCTATCTTTCAAGGTTTTTTCTTCGGCCATTAAGACACAATATTTTAGACCAATTTGTTTTTCTTTTAAGAAAGAAGCAATTTTCTTCAGTTGGTATTCAAAAATGACATACTCTATTACGACAGAGATGCCTCGAGTTATAAAATTATTGGCCAAGCTGATGATATTGTCCCAAAACAAATCCATGTAATAGCCCTCATCTTCCCAGGGAGCCACTATGCCACCTTTAATCATTAAGTAAATCAAATCCCCCTCTATAACTGCACTCTTATCAAAAGAATAAGCTAACTCTTTACTAACAGTACTTTTCCCAACGCCTGGGGGGCCTGAAATAATGTAAACACAATTTTCCAACTTTATACCTCTTTTATTCTAATAATTCTTCAATCAATTTCTAATATTATAACATTTTCTATTTTTAAAATATATAATAAGACTGATACAACACTATATTCTAGAAACTTACGATACAAAAGAAATAAAAAAGCACACCATTCTCAATTTTCTGCAAAAAAACTTATTTACAAATGACTTCTTCGCGATAGAATGGGCGCTCACTTTCTCAAATCATCTACATACAAAGCCTTATTTTAACTTGCTGTGTTGTTTCGAATGGTTCCAAAACCAAGTTGTTTAGGACCGAAGTCTAAATGAAGTTTTAGAGCTGTTTGTTTTAAATGGTTCCAAAACACATTAAAAGCTACTCATTTTTCAAGTAGCTTTTTTTCTTATTCAAGTTTACATATTAGTCGTCACAATCCCATTCCCTTGTAGAAAAGCAACACTGCGAGTCCTACGAATAACACTACCGCTCCTAACCTCTGGCTAGTACTATACATCCGTCTTTCTCCTCGGACTGGAAAGATAATTGCTAGAAATGCTCCACCAACTGCTCCCCCGATATGGCCTGCTAGGCTGATTCCTGGAATCAGAACACTTCCAATAATGTTAACCACAAAAAGTGTCAGATAAGATTGCCCTAGCTGTTGGATATAAGGATTACGCGTTGCATAGCGAAGAATGATAATCGCGGCAAATAGCCCATAGAGAGAAGTAGAAGCTCCTGCTGCTAAGGATTTGGGACTAAATACAAAAACAAAGAGATTGCCCATCATTCCTGATAAAAGATAGAGAAAGAAAAACTTCTTGGATCCGAAAATTTCCTCTACTTGCCTACCAAGATAATAGAGCGAAAGCATATTAACAATGAAATGCTCCCACCCAATATGAACAAAAATGGCAGAAAAGAGACGCCAAATCTGCTCGGGAAAGAGCCGAATAGCAGGCCCATACATGGCTCCAAATCGAAATAAGGTATCCGCCCTGTCAAAGTTTCCACCTGTAGTCACCAACATTAGTAGAAACACCAAGGCCGTCACTAAGAGGAAGCAACTCGTTACAGGGTAACGTCTATCAAAGATTTCCTTCATCAATTAAAACCTCCTGAACAGGAATATCATGCTTTTCAGGGATAAAATCCTGAATTTGACAAGGATAAACCGTACTCAAAGTATGACCAGAAAAATGTTCCAGATAGCGGTCATAATAGCCTCCACCGTATCCAATCCGATATCCTTCCGTCGTAAAAGCCAGACCAGGAACATGAATCAAATCAATCTGAGAGGCATCCACCACTTCCAAATCTCCCTGTGGTTCCAGTAAGCCAAAGGAAGTTTTGACCAGTTGTTGCGGATTATAGACTACAAAGTCCATGCACCCCTTGGGATAAGTTTTGGGTATCAGAACCTTCTTGCCGTCCTTCAGCGCCTGCTCAATCAGTTCCTGCGTTTGAAACTCATGAGGAAAAGAGAGGTAGCTTGCGATGACCTTAGCTTCTTGGTAGAAGGGATGGTGTAAAAGTCGCTCAGTTAAAGCTTGGTCTATAAATTGTTTTTGCTCTCGAGGTAAAACCTTCATTTCTTGTAAGACTTGCTTACGTAATTCCGATTTCATAGACAACCCCTCTACTCTGCTGCCTTCTTTTTGAGGAAACTAGAGACCGCATCCACCCCAATAGCTAATGCTTCTTCCTTAGGACTCATCTGAGGGTGATGAAGAGCGTAGGGACTATCGATACCCAACCAAAACATAACACCGTCTACCTTCGAAAGGAGATAACCAAAGTCTTCACCTGTCATAGCAGGTTCAATATCAATTAACTCAATTCCGTCTTTTTCTTCAAAGAAATCCATCAGTTCACGCGCCAAGGCTGGATTGTTCTCAACAGGCAGGTAACCACCTTGCTTGAGTTCCACTTCGACTTCCATATCAAAGGCAGCTGCAACCCCTTCTGCAACTGTTTTGACCCGCTTTTGCACCAAGAGACTCATGTCCTGTGTCAAGGCTCGAATAGTTCCATGTAAAAAGGCAGTGTCTGTGATGACATTGTTGGTTGTTCCAGCCTGAAAAACACCAAAGGTGACCACTGCTCCCTCTATTGGGTTAACATTGCGGCTGACAACTGACTGCACCTGGGTCACAAAGTAACTAGCGGACACCAAGGCATCATTGGCTTCATGTGGAAAGGCTGCGTGTCCTCCTTTACCTTTGAAACGGATCTTCACCTCGCAAGTCCCTGCAAAGAGAGTATGAGTATTGGTCGCAATCTGTCCAACCTTCAAATCTGGACGGACATGGAGTCCATAAAATTGGTCTGGTAACCAGTCTCCAAATGCACCGTCCTCATACATAAGCATACCACCTGCTTCATTTTCTTCAGCAGGTTGAAACAGAAAGAGTAAATTGTTCTTGGGTTGCTCCTCAAGGGCGCGCTCTAGACAGCCCAAGGCAATAGTCATATGAAAATCATGCCCACAAGCATGCATACGACCTTGGTGCTGAGAAGCGAAAGGAAGGCCTGTTTGTTCGACGATAGGCAGGCCATCAATGTCTGTTCGCCAACCAATGGTACGCTCTGGCTGGCTTCCCTGCAAATAAACCAAAATACCTGTCCGCCAAGTACGAACTTGGACAAAATTCTTGCCCGCAGTCAATTTCTCAATCACATCCAGCAAATAAGCATGAGTCTTGAACTCCTCCAAGCCAATCTCTGGAATCTGGTGCAAATCTCGTCTAGTCTGAATCAAATCTAACATCTATCTATCCTCCGATATAGCAGAAAGAGGCTGGAAGAAGGGTTCCGCCTCTTTATTACTTTTACAATTATAAGGTACGAAGCGCATCCTCTAGCGCTGTTTTTTGTTGGGTTTGGGCATCAATCTCTTTGATGATACGAGCTGGAACACCTGCTACCACCACGTTTTCTGGGACATCTTGGGTAACAATAGCTCCTGCTGCGACAACTGAACCATTACCGATTTGGACCCCTTCGATAACCACTGCGTTGGCACCGATGAGAACATTGTCTCCAACACGGACTGGTTCTGCGCTAGCTGGCTCAATCACACCTGCAAGAACGGCACCTGCACCAACGTGACTGTTTTTCCCAACGATAGCACGGCCACCAAGGATAGCCCCCATGTCAATCATGGTTCCTGCACCGATTTCAGCACCGATATTGATAACAGCTCCCATCATGATAACAGCATTGTCACCAATTTCAACCTGATCACGGATAATAGCACCTGGCTCGATACGAGCATTGATAGCACGTTTATCTAGCAAGGGAACTGCTGAATTGCGAGCATCTTGCTCAACAACATAGTCTTGATTTTCTACCAAACCATCGAGAAGCGGAGCCACGTCCTTCCAGTCTCCAAATAGGACATTCCCTAGTTTAACAACAGATCCAGGTACAGCAGTTGCGAGTTGTCCCTCAAAGGTTACTTTAACACTGGTTTTCTTTTCAGCATTTGCGATAAATTGGATAATTTCTTGAGCGTTCATTTTTGTAGCAGTCATAGGCGCCTCCTAGTTCATTTTAATGATACCTATTCTACCAAAAAAGGCCTCAAATTTGAAGCCTCAACTATTAAAATAACCCTCTTTAATTTCTCCCCTTAGCTTCTTCTACAGACAAGAAAATCATAGGAACAATAATCAACACCATAGACAAAGCTAAAAATCCATCCATAACTAGACCAAGAAAAAGGACGCTCAGTAGAGCTGAAGAAAGGGGCTCACTAGCACTCACCACTGATACAACCAAAGGAGATACAAGGGATACCGCCTTCATCGAAATAAAGAAAGCAAATGCAGTCCCGAATACAGCTATCGTTAAGCAAATCAACACACTCACAATATCTAACTGAAAAGTAATACGATAGACTGGATGGAGTAGGTTACTAAATAATCCCGCTATAATCATCCCCCAACCAACTGTCGGTATAAAGCCATATCGTTTGGCAAAAGATTGTGGCAAGATAACATTAAACATGACTCCAACTGCACTGAGCAAGCCCGTTATCAAAGCCAAGGGAGTCATAGACAGCTGCGATAAATCTCCTCTAGTAGCCATTAAAAACACACCCAGCATGGCAATCAAAACATATAGGATAGCACTAAGAGACGCCTTCTTTTTGTAAACCATTCGATTGTAAAATAGGATAAAAACTGGACTGATGAATTGTAAAATAGTCGCAGTTGTCGCATTTGAGTACTCAACGCATAGATAAAAGAAAAACTGCACAGAAAAAATCCCCAAAATAGCATAGGCTAAAAAGGGCAGGTAATTTTTCTTATCTCGCCAAATATCGACTAACTTCCTACGTAACTGAAAGGCTGATAGGATCAAAACAAGACTTCCGGCTACCAGTAAACGCATAGAAGTAATCCAGCCCGAAGATACTTTATAATGAGTAAAGAAATACTCTCCTAAAATCCCGCAAATCCCCCAGATTAAACCTGATAATAGTGAATAGATTGTCCCCTTAACAATCTTTTTCTGATATTGATTCATATATTTATTTTAACATGAAAATGAAAAAGAAAAAAGTGGCAATAGAAAAGTCCCATAAGATCTATAATGAAAAGTTACCAAACAACTCATTAGAAAGAATCATATGGAACAACTACACTTTATCACAAAACTACTCGATATTAAAGATCCTAATATCCAAATTATGGATGCTATCAATAAGGGTAACTACTCAAAGTAACTTCCACTTTTACTAGCGGTGGAACTTAGTTTGGGAATTTAGCTGTTATCAATAGGAATACCCACAAGTAAATCATCTCTAAACTGGAATACGATGCCCCATCTTGTCCTCATTGTGGGAAGTCAAATGAAGAAATATGACTTTCAAAAACTGTCTAAGATTCCTTACCTTGAAACGACTGGTATGCCTGCTAAAATTCTGCTTAGCAAGCGTCGATTCAAGTGCTATCACTGTTCAAAAACGATAGTGGCTGAGACTTCTATCGTCAAGAGGAATCACCAAATCCCTCGTATCATCAACCAAAAGATTACTCAAAAGCTGATTGAAAAGACTTCTATGACCGATATTTCACATCAGCTAGCCATTTCAACTTCAACTGTCATTCGCAAGCTCAATGACTTTCACTTTGAGTGTAGCTTTAGCCATTTGCCTGAAATTATGCCCTTGGATGTTAAAAAAGTCAGGTGAGTGACTGTTTCAATCGGTAGATGAAGATGAGGTTCATTGCGCAAGATTTTGACAATCTCAGTATCATAGCTGTTCTTGAGGGTAGAACACAAACTGTCATCCGAAATAACTTTCTTCGCTACCATAGAGCTGTTCGCTGTCAGGTAAAAATTATTACTATGGATCTGTTTAGTCCTTATTATGACTTGGTTAAACAGCTTTTTCCAAAAGCAAGAATTGTACTTGATTGCTTACACATTGTTCAACATCTAAGCCATGCTATGAGTCGTGTTCGTGTTCAAATCATGAATCAATTTGAACGAAAATCTCATGAATACAAGGCTCTCAAGCGATACTAGAAGCTCATTCAGCAGGATAGTCGTAAATTGAGTGATAAACGTTTTAATCTCCCTACTTTTCGTATGCACTTGACTAATAAAGAAATTCTAAACAAGCTTTTGAGCTATTCAGAAGACTTGAAACACCACTATCATCTCTATGACTCTTGCTTTTTAACTTTCAGAATAAGGAACCGGATAAATTTTTCGGACTCATTGAGGACAATCTAAAGCAGGTTCATCCTCTTTTTCAGACTGTCTTTAAAACCTTTCTCAAGGGCAAAAAGAAAATTGTCAACGCCCTTCAACTCCCCTTTTCCAACGCAAAATTGGAAGCAACGAATAATCTCATCAAACTTATCAAGCGCAATGCCTTTGGTTTTCGGAACTTTGGAAACTTCAAAAAACGGATTTTTATCGCTCTGAATATCAAAAAAGAAAGAACTAAATTTGTCCTTTCTCGTGCTTAGCTTTTCATCAACCCACTACAGTTGACAAAGAGCCAATTAAAAAAGAGAGAAGCAAACTGATTCTCTCTTAATGTATATAATATCTAGTTAAACAAAAAAAGATACGCTTACGTATCTCTGTAATG
>NZ_JAPVZW010000012.1:0-42670 GCF_041432595.1 Streptococcus sp. 27098_8_86 | reverse complement strand
ACAAAAAGAGCCGTTGGGCTCTTTTTACTTTATTCTTTGTAATGTTAGCATTGGAACAATCACTCATCGGCTGATTTTCTATCAGACCTTTGCTTGAGCAAGCCAGCTGCATCCATATCTTGGATGAGTTGCTTGATTTCCGCTTCTTTACCAGGCTTAATGGTAACGGTATCAATATGGTTGATTGCAGAGTTATCCTGAATATCCACTAAAGTCAAGGCTTTTTCATAGAATGCAATTCCCTTTTTTAGACTTTCCTGATCCTTCCAATATAGAACTGAGTAATCAGGATTTGGTTTCTTTCCGATTTCTTGTAAATAATTCCTACTTTCCTTCTTTAAAAATTGCAATAAACCATGATTGAACAAGTTATCCCCTACTTTATAGTAGGAGATATCTCCAGTCTGTAGGACATAGACTTCGAGTTGGTTTTTGGTGAGATTTGGACTTTCTTTTAAGACGGGATGGCTATTGATGACCTCATCTGAGAAAGTAACATAAAAATTTAAGCCCCCACCCTCGTATTTATATCTTCCATTTGATTTTACTTTCTTAGGAGGCATGTCAAGGGAGGTAAAGATTTGTTTGAGGGCGTTATTTCCCTTGTGAATGTCAATCGGTGAGGCTCTGAAGGCAAAAAACAGTACTAGAAATGCTAGGACCGCAAGAAGGCTAAGGCAACCACAAGGGATTAGGATGATCTGTGCCAGAATTTTAAAAAACTGTTTCATTTTCATTCCTCTTTTTTGTTTGACCCTGACAACCTAAAATAGATTTAAGGAAAGTTCATGGCTCTTTTTACTTATCTTCAGTTTCCTGTGTTTCTTTGATCACAGCTAGTCTAGTCTGGATATCCTTTTCCAAGACCTTAAACTTGTAAGTCAGGTCTTCTTGGTATTCCTTGATGAGTTCTTTTTGCTGGTCGATGATTTGCAGGCTGTTTTGGATAATATCCACATCGTCCTTGATAGCTTGAACGCGGTCAGTTGTATTTAAGACTTCATCTGTGATGGTTTGGCGATTTTTTGTGAGCAGATAACTTCCGGCTGCAGCTCCTGCAAATAGCAGTAGGTTGGATAATTTCATGGCAACTCCTTAGGCATTTTTGATGGTTTCAGCGACTTGAGCAAGTTTGTCAAAGTCTGGTTCGTGGGCGATAAAATCAATCTTGAGGTCATCGTCCGCACTGTAGCGAGGTACGAGGTGGATGTGGGTATGAAAGACGGTTTGACCAGCGACTTCTTCACAGTTGGCAATGATATTCATGCCAGCAGCCTTGGTAGCTTTCATGACTTTTTGAGCTACTTTTGGTACTTGGGCAAAGAGTTGGCTGGCGCTAGTAGCGTCCATTTCTAAAAGATTGCGATAGTGTTCTTTGGGTACGACCAAGGTGTGTCCTGGTGTCACTTGAGAGATATCAAGAAAGGCAAGAACCTGCTCATCTTCATATACTTTTGAAGCAGGAATTTCCCCTGCGATGATTTTACAAAAAATGCAATCTGACATAAAATTTACCTCTACTGTATTGAATTTTGATATAATATAGCTACATTATACCAGATTTGGAGAAAATATGTTAGAAATTAAAAATCTGACAGGTGGCTATGTCCATGTCCCTGTCTTGAAAGATGTGTCCTTTACTGTTGAAAGTGGGCAGCTGGTCGGTCTGATTGGTCTCAATGGTGCTGGTAAATCGACGACAATCAATGAGATTATTGGTCTCTTGACACCTTATAGTGGCTCCATCAATATCAATGGCCTGACCCTGCAAGAAGATGCAACGAGCTACCGCAAGCAAATTGGTTACATTCCCGAGACGCCTAGCCTGTATGAGGAATTGACCCTTAGAGAGCATATCGAAACGGTTGCTATGGCTTATAGTATTGAGCAAAAGGTAGCTTTTGAGCGAGTAGAACCTTTATTAAAAATGTTCCGTCTGGACCAGAAATTGGACTGGTTCCCTGTTCATTTTTCAAAAGGGATGAAGCAGAAGGTCATGATTATCTGTGCTTTTGTGGTGGATCCGAGTCTCTTCATCGTGGATGAGCCTTTCCTTGGTCTCGATCCGCTGGCTATTGCAGACTTGATTCAGCTTTTGGAAGTGGAAAAGCAAAAGGGCAAGTCCATTCTCATGAGTACCCACGTGCTGGACTCGGCGGAGAAGATGTGTGATGCTTTTGTCATTCTTCACAAAGGGGAAGTGCGTGCTAAGGGGAATCTCCTGCAACTGCGCGAAGCCTTTAACATGCCTGAGGCTAGTTTGAATGATATTTACTTGGCTCTGACCAAAGAGGAGGAGCTATGAAAGACTTGTTTTTAAAGAGAAAGCAGGCTTTTCGTAAGGAGTGTCTTGGTTATTTGCGCTATGTTCTCAATGACCACTTTGTCTTGTTCCTGCTTGTTCTGCTGGGCTTTCTAGCCTACCAGTACAGTCAACTCTTGCAAGATTTTCCTGAAAATCATTGGCCTATCCTTTTATTTGTAGGAATTACGTCTGTTTTACTTTTGCTTTGGGGAGGAATTGCCACCTATATGGAGGCTCCAGACAAGCTCTTTCTCTTAGTCGGAGAAGAGGAAATCAAGCTCCATCTCAAGCGTCAAACGGGCATTTCTCTAGTCTTTTGGCTCTTTGTCCAGACCCTTTTCTTGCTGTTATTTGCGCCTTTATTTTTGGCAATGGGTTATGGCTTGCCAGTTTTTCTGGTCTATGTGCTTTTATTGGGGGTAGGAAAATATCTGCTCTTTCGTCAAAAGGCCAGCAAATTTTTCACTGAAACTGGACTGGACTGGGACTATGTCATTTCTCAAGAAAGCAAGCGTAAGCAAGTCTTGCTTCGTTTCTTTGCCCTCTTTACGCAGGTCAAGGGAATTTCAAACAGCGTCAAGCGTCGTGCCTATCTGGACTTTATCCTAAAGGTTGTTCAGAAGGTGCCTGGAAAGATTTGGCAAAATCTCTATCTGCGTTCTTATCTGCGAAATGGAGATCTCTTTGCGCTCAGTCTCCGTCTTCTCTTGCTTTCTTTGTTGTCGCAGGTCTTTATCGAGCAAGCTTGGATTGCGACAGCAGTGGTGGTTCTCTTTAACTACCTCTTGCTCTTCCAGTTGCTGGCTCTCTATCATGCCTTTGACTACCAGTATCTGACCCAACTCTTTCCACTGGACAAGGGGCAAAAGGAAAAAGGCTTGCAGGCGGTAGTCCGAGGATTGACCAGTTTTGTTTTACTTGTGGAATTAGTTGTCGGCCTTGTGACCTTCCAAGAAAAACTAGCCCTTCTAGCCTTACTGGGTGCAGGTTTGATTTTACAAGTCTTGTATTTGCCTTATCAGGTAAAACGTCAGATGCAGGATTAATCTTGCCTATATGACACTAAAAAAGAAGTTGAGTTCAGTTTGTCTCAACTTCTTTTATTTTTTACAAGATAATGGTTGGTCCGTAGAGGCTCAACTTGGTCTTGACTTGGTCAAAGTGGAATCGGTCATAGGCCCGCCAAGCGGCGCGAGTAGGAGCATCTGGATTGAGAGCGCTGAGTCCCATGAGAAGACTGGAAGTCTGGTAAAATTTTTCCAATTCAATCAAGACTCGATTATCCACTGTCTCAGACTTGGCTAGAAAACCAAGAATAGAGTTTAATTGCTCCTGAAAGCGGACGTCGTCAGCGGTTGCCTGTTTGCATGTTTGGTAGGCTTTGTTTAAGTCAGTAATCAAAGTCTGAGCTCTTTTGATAGGGTCTGTATCTGTCATGAGAATTCCTCCTTTAATCGGGGTGCTAGTCTTGTTTCTAGCAACTGTGTTTTGATACTGTCAGTCTATCACTTTTATCTCCTTTTTCACCATAAAATCTTTAATTGTACTTGAAATTTCCTGAATGGTACTGTTAAGATTTTATGATAAAATAGTGGTAAGATTATCATGCTTATTTGAGGAACAAGATACCCTTCAGGAGCGTTGAAGGCTTGTTTAGGATTTGGTGGGCTTGTATCATAGTATTTTTGCTATTCTCTTTTTAGGAAGAAATTAAAACAAGGAGAGTAAAAAGATGAGAATATTTGTTTTAGAAGATGACTTTTCCCAACAGACTAGGATTGAAACGACCATTGAGAAACTCTTGAAAGAACATCATATCACTCCTAGCTCTTTTGAAGTCTTTGGGAAAGCAGACCAACTGCTGGCAGAGGTGCATGAGAAGGGAGCCCATCAGCTATTCTTTTTGGATATTGAGATTCGAAATGAGGAGATGAAGGGGCTGGAAGTGGCTAGAAAGATTCGGGATCGAGATCCTTATGCTCTGATTGTCTTTGTGACGACTCACTCGGAGTTTATGCCCCTGTCCTTTCGTTACCAAGTGTCTGCTTTGGACTACATTGATAAGGCCTTGTCGGCAGAGGAGTTTGAATCTCGGATTGAGACAGCCCTTCTCTATGCCAATAGTCAAGACAGTAAAAGTCTGGCGGAAGATTGCTTTTACTTTAAATCAAAATTTGCCCAATTTCAGTATCCTTTTAAAGAGGTTTACTATCTCGAAACGTCACCCAGAGCCCATCGTGTTATTCTCTATACCAAGACGGACAGGCTGGAATTTACAGCGAGTTTAGAGGAGGTTTTCAAGCAGGAGCCTCGTCTCTTGCAGTGCCACCGCTCTTTTCTCATCAATCCTGCCAATGTAGTTCGTTTGGATAAGAAAGAAAAACTCCTTTTCTTTCCCAATGGTGGAAGCTGTCTGATCGCGCGTTATAAGGTCAGGGAAGTGTCTGAAGCTATCAATAACTTACATTGAGTGAGGTGCTGGAATGGAATTAGTTTGGAAGATAGTATATGTGTTTTTGCTATCTGGATTGGAATTGTTTATATTTTTTAAGGTGGATGGAATTGTTCTCACTCTGGAGAGAGTTTTTAAGGCCTTTCTTTTTAAGCTACTTTTAGCAGTTGTTTTTGTAACGATTAGCTATATAGTAGGAAATACTTACCTATCTTATTTTATGGAACCCTTGTACGGTATTGGTTTATCTTTCTTATTGTTAAGAGGGCTTCCTAAAAAACTCCTTTTCTTTTATGGTCTCTTTCCAATGATGTTGGTGAATCTTTTTTTCAGGGGAGTCTCCTATTTTGTGCTTCCATTTTTAGGGCAAGGGATTGTAGATGGAGATGGAAATCCTCTCTTTTTGTTGATTATGCTATTCGTTTGCTTCATAGTATTAGTCTTTTTGAAATGGTTGGACTATGATTTTACTAGATTGAGAAAGGAGTTTCTCGATAAAGGTTTTCAACAGTCCCTGACTAAGATTAACTGGATAATGGGGGCTTACTTTCTAGTTATGGAAAATCTGTCTTACTTTGAATATGCATACGATATCCAATCAAAGACTGTTCGCCATCTGATTCTAGTGTTTTACCTACTCTTTTTTATGGGGATTATCAAGAAATTGGATTCCTATTTGAAGGAAAAACTCCATGAGAGATTGGACCAAGAGCAGGCCTTGCGCTACAGAGATATGGAACGTTATAGTCGGCATATAGAGGAACTTTACAAGGAAGTACGGAGTTTTCGCCATGACTACACCAACCTCTTGACCAGCTTACGTCTGGGCATTGAAGAGGAGGATATGGAGCAGATAAAAGAGGTCTACGACTCAGTCTTAAAGGATTCTAGTGAGAAATTACAGGACAATAAATATGACCTGGGCAGATTGGTGAATATTCGGGACCGTGCCCTAAAAAGTCTTCTAGCAGGAAAATTTCTAAAAGCCAGAGATAAGAAGATTATCTTTAATGTCGAAGTTCCTGAGGAGATTCAGGTTGAGGGGATGAGCCTGCTTGATTTTCTAACCATTGTGTCTATCCTTTGTGACAATGCTATTGAAGCCAGTGTAGAGGCCAGTCAACCTCATGTTTCAATTGCATTTTTAAAAAATGGAGAACAAGAGACCTTTATCATTGAAAACTCCATCAAAGAAGAGAGCATCGATATTTCTGAAATCTTCTCCTTTGGAGCAAGTTCTAAAGGGGAGGAGAGAGGAGTTGGTCTCTATACCGTCATGAAAATTGTGGAAAGTCATCCCAATACCAGTCTCAATACCACCTGTCAAAATCAAGTCTTTCGTCAGGTTTTAACGGTTCACTTGCTGCCGGTTGGTCATTAGAAAATTTGTGAAAAAATTGGCAGAAGTTAACAGATAAAGTTTGTTTTTATCGAGCCTGACTTTTACCAGAGTATCTGAGGTATCATAAATGAATAAGAAATCCTTTTTTATCATCTGCTCTACGTTGATCATAGCATCGAATCTTCTCATGATTTCCGTGGTGAATAAGGGAGAAGAAACGGGGAGTAATCTGTTTGTGATTGCTATAGCCTGTGTTTTACTACCAGCCTTTTTATATGCGGTTGAAAATCAACTGACTTCATTGGTAAGAGTAGAATCAATACTCCTGATTCAGTTGACAGTTATATCCCTACTCCGTCTTATCAACAGAATAGGGAGTACGCCTGAAATCTTCAACATTATTATTACCCTTCTCGTTTTGGCAAGTGGGACAGCTGCTATCCTTGTTGCGATTATGAGAATATATGAGAACATACGGAAGTGAGGGTGAGTAGTTTTCTATTTTGTATTTTCACATTGTCAAGTTCCCCCAGGGCAAGTATGTTTTTCATGCTTGCTTTTTAAATTTTTTAACAATTCAAGATGTTTTGATGACCATTTATGACTTGGATGGAAAATTTTAAAAAATAGTAGTATACTAACCTTATTAAGGTTGTAATAAGACGGAAGTAAAAAGAGGTATTCCTCGTGAATGCAAAAACAATGTTACAATTGGCTATTATGGTTGCTTAAAGGCTTGAACTTGTATGTAGAGGAGCTGTACTTGGAGGTAATTATGGATTTCAAAAGTTTTCTTATTGCTTTTGTTGTTGGTATGTTTGTTTCTTTTATTACTTCTTTAATTAGGGAAAAATTTTTAAAATCTCCAAAGAAGAATAAAGATAGATCTAATTAGATAAAGAGATTTTTTATCGCTAGTTTAATCTACAGGGGAGTTTCTTTAATATTGTTTCGCCTGTCAAAATGATATGTGATAGCAGGATAAAAAATCTACAAATTAAGTTGGTATCAATATGGTGTAAATGGCAAGTATGTTTTTCATGCTTGCTTTTTTAATTTTTTACAATTCAAGATGTTTTGATGACCATTTATGATTTGAGTGCTCCAAGGATAAAATGAGTGCTATACTAGCAGTGTAAAGGTTGTAGCTCAACTAAGATAAAGCATACATTTAGGAGAAAATCTTATGAAGAAAAAAATACTGATCATTTTCGTTCTATATCTGATCATGTCTATCCTTCTTTATCCGCTTAGGGAGAGTATTTGGTATCATCTATTTTATACCATAGCCTATATGATTGCGGTTGTGATCTATTTTGCTTTAACTAAAAAGAAAGGAGCAAAGAAATGAAAACTTTTCTTGCTAAAAAACGGAACATCTTCCTTGCGAGATTGTTCTTAGGTCAGTTGCCTTTACTTGTCTCTACTTATCTATTTCTATCACGTCAGTTTTTAAATTTTTCCTTGCTTTTCCAATTTCTTTTAGTGGTTATTAACTTGGCTTCCATTTTGCTCACTGTTTACCTCACTAGGGAAATGAGGATAAGAGAGTTTGAAGATGATGATTTGGTTAGTCCTAGAACCAATCAACTTATGTTCATTGGTTTGACAGGCTTTATGTCTATTATTTGTTTGTATAGGGGTATCACAGCAGGAGAATTTTATCAACAATTAATTGCCTATATTGGCGCTATTCTCTGCTTGATTATTATGCTTTTGCTCATTTGGGGCTTGAAGTATTATAAAAAGTAGAGGAAGGGTTTTCTTCTTAATCTGGGACTAGTCTAAAGACTGGCAGGAGGAGGTTATCCTGTCTTGTAGATAGTGGGGAGGGTTTCTATGAAAAAACACGCTATTCTTTTCAAAACGAGTGCAATTCTTTCTTATTTGTTTCTGTTTTTCGGATTGTTTTGGACAACCCAATTTTGGAGCAATTATTGGGAGTTCTCGTCTTGGGTAGGAAATCTTATCTGGATTCGAAACATCATCAGTCTTCTCTTTATCGGCTTGATGGTTTGGATTTTGGTCAGGTCGGGCCATGCTTATCTCTTTCGCATCCCTAGGAAAAAGTGGTTGAGCTATTCTGTTCTGACGGTGTTAGCAGCTGTTGTGCTTATCTGCTTTAACTATCTGACAGCTAAACACGTTCAGGGAAGCAATGAAGGGTGGAATTTGTTTATTGCCTATAGTGAGACAAATTTTGCGGAGTTTGGTGTTTACCTAACCTTAATCGTACTAGGACCTCTGATGGAAGAATTGGTGTGTAGAGGACTGCTTCAACATGCCTTCTTTAAGAATTCGAGGTGGGGGCTGGATCTTCTCTTTCCGTCATTCTTATTTGCCTTGCCCCACTTTTCTAGCTTGCCAAGTCTCGCAGATATTTTTGTCTATACGGCAGTGGGTTGTCTATATGCCTGGCTGACACGTTATACGAAGAGTATCTATCCTTCTTATTCGATTCATATTGTTAATAATATCATCGCAAACTTACCATTTTTGCTCACTTTTCTACATAGAGTCTTGGGGTAAAAAAACAAAAGGTTTGCTTTTCAGCCATAGAGGAGGTTATCATGTATAAACACTTATTTTTCCTAGATTCCAAAACCTTAGACTGGTTGACACCTTATATTCTGGTCTTGGCTTCTGACACCATTGCTTTTAATGTTTTTGTGCTAACCTTTGTATTTGCGGTGGTCTTTAATTCCCTAAATTCCATGCTAGCTTTAATGGTTATCTTCTTAGGGACTGGCTATGTGGTCGGATTTTGGTTACTAAAATGGTTTGTTTTGGAAAGGCTAGAACTAAAGAATGACGTGTAGGAAGTCTGTTTGGTGAGGAGGATAATTTTATGGCCATTTTCAATAAGTGTCATGCCTTATTTTTGGGATTTTTAGTATTTGCAATCATTGGTACAGCGGGATATTCCGTCAATCAAGGGGATTATTTTCAACACCAGTACACATTCATTATGATAAAGAGTCTCTTGCTTTTCCTTAGTTTTGGCTATGCGAAATGGTTTGATATGATTTCTTTTGGGATTGTAAGTAAGAAACAACTCATGCTGTTCATTGGAATCTTTCTTCTCACAGTGCTGGTAAATATAGGCTATCATGCCTTTTTCTCAGTTGCTTCTGGTGCTTCGGCTCAACACCTTGAGGAAACGAGTAAGGGACTTTCGCTTTCCTTTATTGTCAGTGTCACAATTTTGGGACCAATTCAGGAGGAACTCATGTTCAGAGGACTTCTTCAAGGTGCATTTTTTGACAATTCTTGGTTAGGACTTGTGTTGACTTCCTCTCTCTTTTCTTTCATGCATGAACCTTATGATATTCCTTCGTTTTGCTATTATCTTTTCGGGGGCTTGTTGCTGGGCTTTGCTTATAAAAAGAGCCAGAATTTGTGGGTTGCTACTCTAGTCCATATGTTTTACAACAGTTTACCACTCTTAATTTATATTTAATGAAAATCAAAGAGCAAACTAGGAAACTAGCCGCAGGTTGCTCAAAAGAGTGTTTTGAGGTTGTGGATAGAACTGACGAAGTCGGTAACCATATCTACGGCAAGGCGACGTTGGCGTGGTTTGAAGAGGTTTTCGAAGAGTATAAAATGGTTTGTTTTGGAAAGACTAAAGCTAAAGGATGACTTGTAGGGAAGTCTGTTTGTTGAGGAGGATAATTTGATGGAGTTGTTTGATAAATTTCATGCCTTGTGTTTTGGATTTTTAATACTACTAATCGTCATTACAGTGCCTTATACGATTAACCATGGGGATTTTTTTCAAAATGAATCTGCATTGATTATTGTAAGTTTTCTTGTAACCTCGATGAGTGTTGCTTATGCTAGAAAGTTTGAAATGATTTCTTTTGGGATGTTAAGCAAGAAACAACTTTTGCTTTTCATTACAATCTTTCTTCTAAGTGTACTTGAGACGCTGGTTTATATTCATTTCTTCGCTGTTTCTTCTGGCGCAGGAGTTCAACACTTGGCGGAAGTCAGCAGAGGAATTTCCCTGTCTTTGATTTTGACTTCCTCAGTTTTTGGACCCATCCATGAGGAACTCATTTTCAGAGGACTTCTTTAGGGTGCTGTTTTTGACAATTCTTGGTTAGGGATTGTACTGACTTCCTCTCTCTTTTCTTTTATGCATGGACCTTCTAATGTCCCTTCGTTTATTTTTTATCTACTTGGGGGCTTGTTACTGGGCTTTGCTTATAAAAAGAGCCAAAACCTATGGGTTTCTACTCTAGTTCACATGTTTTACAATGCTTGGCCACTCTTATATTATTTATAAAAATCACGAAAAGGTAAGCAGAAGACGGTGCTTGCCTTTTTCTTTCTATAATGATACCCAAGCCAATCCAGAGGCTTTTCTTTGAGAATCGGGTTAGAGCGGTTGACGAATAGGTCAAAAACTAGTAGAATAGTAAGGAAACTTTATACGGAGGAAAGAAATGGATTTGGGTGATAATGAGCTAACACTGACTCCCATACCTGGGAAAAGTGGCAAGGCTTATATGGGTAGCTATCCTGATGGGAAGCGCATCTTTGTAAAAATGAACACCTCTCCAATCCTACCTGGTCTAGCTAGAGAACAAATTGCTCCACAATTATTATGGAGTCGCCGTTTGGCAGATGGGCGTGATATGTGTGCTCAAGAATGGTTGACAGGCAAGATATTGACCCCCTATGATATGAATCGTAAACAAATCGTCAATATTTTAACCCGTCTTCATCGCTCACGTCCGTTGATGACACAGTTGAGTCGGTTGGGATATGCCATGGAAACACCTGTAGATTTACTACAGTCTTGGCAGGAAACGGCTCCAGATGCTTTGCGTAAAAATCATTTTATCAGTGAAGTGATGGCTGATTTACGTCAGACTATTCCAGGATTTAGAGAGGATCATGCGACTATTGTCCATGGAGATGTACGACATAGTAATTGGATTGAGACAGACAGTGGCTTGATTTATTTGGTAGATTGGGATTCGGTTCGCTTGACCGACCGCATGTTTGATGTGGCCCATATGCTCTGCCATTATATTCCAGAACATCAGTGGAAGGAATGGTTGACCTACTACGGTTACAAGTACAATCAAACGGTATTAAATAAATTGTATTGGTACGGTCAATTGTCTTATTTGAGCCAGATTTCCAAGTATTATATGAACCAAGATTTAGAAAATGTCAATCGGGAGATTCATGGCCTGCGTCACTTCCGAGACAAGTATGGAAAGAGAAGATGAGAGTTAGAAATCGTAAAGGGGCGACAGAATTACTAGAGGCAAATCCCCAGTATGTGGTCCTCAATCCCTTGGGAGCCAAGGGAAAATGGCGGGACCTGTTTGGCAATGACAATCCCATTCATGTGGAAGTTGGAAGTGGAAAGGGTGCCTTTGTTTCAGGTATGGCCAAGCAAAATCCTGACATCAACTATATCGGGATTGATATTCAAAAGTCTGTTTTGAGCTACGCTTTGGACAAGGTGCTTGAAGTTGGAGTACCTAATATCAAGCTTTTGTGGGTAGATGGTTCTGACTTGACTGACTACTTTGAAGACGGTGAGATTGATCGCTTGTATCTGAACTTTTCAGATCCATGGCCTAAAAAACGCCATGAAAAGCGTCGTTTGACCTACAAAACCTTCTTGGATACCTTTAAGCGTATCTTGCCTGAAAATGGAGAAATTCATTTCAAGACGGATAACCGTGGCTTATTTGAGTACAGCCTAGTGAGCTTTTCTCAGTATGGCATGAAGCTCAATGGTGTCTGGCTTGATTTACATGCCAGTGATTTTGAAGGCAATGTCATGACTGAATATGAGCAAAAATTCTCCAACAAGGGGCAAGTTATCTACCGAGTTGAGGCAGAATTTTAAGAAATAGTCTAAAATCAGGCTATATAAGTGCTTTTGCTTTACATAAGTTGGCAAACGTGCTATACTAATAGTAAGAATATGAGAAAGAGAGGCGGGGAAATATCTTCGCCTCTTGCTTATGAGGAGGTGGACGCAATCGCAACAATCGTAGAATTAGTCAGAGAAGTTGTAGAACCTGTCATAGAAGCTCCTTTCGAACTCGTGGATATCGAGTATGGAAAGATTGGCAGTGACATGATTCTCAGTATTTTTGTAGATAAACCTGAAGGAATTACCTTGAACGACACGGCAGACTTGACAGAAATTATTAGTCCTGTCCTAGACACTATCAAGCCAGATCCCTTCCCAGAACAATATTTCCTAGAAATCACCAGTCCAGGCTTGGAACGTCCTTTAAAAACCAAGGATGCCGTTGCTGGAGCGGTTGGGAAATACATTCATGTCGGGCTATACCAAGCCATCGATAAGCAAAAGGTCTTTGAAGGAACCTTGTTGGCCTTCGAAGAGGACGAGTTGACCATGGAATATATGGACAAGACGCGTAAGAAAACCGTCCAAATTCCATACAGTTTAGTATCAAAAGCACGTTTAGCAGTTAAATTATAGAAAAAGAAAGGATAGCTTTTGAGGATTCAAAAGTGAAGAAAACATGAGTAAAGAAATGCTAGAGGCCTTCCGCATTTTGGAAGAAGACAAGGGAATCAAAAAAGAAGATATCATCGACGCAGTAGTAGAGTCGCTTCGTTCCGCTTATCGCAGACGCTATGGTCAATCAGACAGCGTAGCTATTGACTTTAACGAAAAAACAGGTGACTTTACAGTTTATACTGTCCGTGAAGTGGTTGATGAAGTATTTGATAGCCGTTTGGAAATCAGCTTGAAAGATGCTCTTGCCATTAATTCAGCCTATGAGCTTGGCGACAAAATCAAGTTTGAAGAAGCACCTGCCGAGTTTGGTCGTGTAGCAGCCCAATCTGCCAAACAAACCATCATGGAAAAAATGCGCAAGCAAACACGTGCCATCACTTACAATACTTACAAAGAACATGAGCAAGAAATCATGTCTGGTACAGTAGAACGCTTTGACAACCGCTTTATCTATGTCAACCTTGGCAGCATTGAAGCCCAATTGTCAAAACAAGACCAAATCCCTGGGGAAGTTTTTGCTTCTCATGATCGTATCGAAGTTTATGTTTACAAGGTTGAAGATAACCCTCGTGGTGTCAACGTCTTTGTTAGCCGTAGCCATCCAGAAATGATCAAACGTTTGATGGAGCAAGAAATTCCTGAAGTTTATGATGGAACTGTTGAAATCATGAGCGTGGCTCGTGAAGCAGGTGACCGTACTAAGGTTGCTGTTCGTAGCCATAATCCAAACGTGGACGCTATCGGTACAATCGTTGGACGTGGTGGAGCTAACATCAAGAAAATCACTAGCAAATTCCACCCAGCTCGTTACGATGCTAAGAGCGACCGTATGGTACCAATCGAAGAAAATATCGACGTTATCGAGTGGGTAGCAGATCCAGCTGAATTTATCTACAATGCCATTGCTCCTGCTGAGGTTGACCAAGTTATCTTTGATGAAAACGACAGCAAACGTGCCTTGGTGGTTGTTCCAGATAACAAGCTTTCTCTTGCCATCGGTCGTCGTGGGCAAAACGTTCGCTTGGCAGCTCACTTGACTGGTTACCGTATCGATATCAAGTCTGCTAGCGAATTTGAAGCTATGGAAGAAGCTGGTTCGGTAGATTTGGAAGCAGAAAACGATACTGTAGAAGAATAAAAGCTGCTAGAGGAGGGAAAGATGAAAACGAGAAAAATCCCTTTGCGCAAGTCTGTTGTGTCTAACGAAGTGATTGATAAGCGTGATTTGCTCCGTATTGTCAAGAACAAGGAAGGACAAGTCTTTATTGATCCGACAGGCAAGGCCAACGGCCGCGGCGCTTATATCAAGCTAGACAATGCTGAAGCCCTAGAGGCAAAAAAGAAGAAGGTCTTTAACCGTAGCTTTGACATGGAAGTGGAAGAAAGCTTTTATGATGAGTTGATCGCTTATGTGGATCACAAAGTGAAAAGAAGAGAGTTAGGACTTGAATAAGCAAAAGATAAGCAATCTCTTGGGACTTGCTCAACGAGCAGGGCGTATCATATCGGGTGAAGAATTGGTGGTCAAGGCCATTCAAGACGGCAAGGCCAAGTTGGTCTTTCTAGCCCATGATGCTGCCCCCAATCTGACCAAGAAGATTCAAGATAAAAGTCATTATTATCAAGTAGAAATTGTAACCGTGTTTTCAACACTGGAATTAAGCATAGCAGTCGGGAAATCGAGAAAGGTTTTGGCTGTAACAGATGCTGGATTTACAAAGAAAATGAGGTCTCTTATGGAATAGAAGAGGAGGACATGATTTGTCTAAGAAAAGATTGTACGAAATCGCAAAAGAACTTGGAAAAGAAAGTAAAGAAGTTGTAGCGCGTGCAAAAGAGTTGGGCTTGGATGTGAAAAGCCACTCATCAAGTGTGGAAGAAGCTGTCGCTGCAAAAATCGCTGCCAGCTTTAAGCCTGCAGCTGCTCCGAAAGCAGAAGTAAAACCTGCAACACCAAAAGTAAGTGCAGAAAAGAAAGCCGAAAAATCTGAGCCAGCTAAACCAGCTGTAGCTAAGGAAGAGGCAAAACCAGCTGAGCCAGTCGTTCCGAAGGCAGAAAAAGTGGCATCTAAACCGCAAAGCCGTAATTTCAAGGCTGAGCGTGAAGCCCGTGCCAAAGAGCAGGCAGAACGACGCAAGCAAAATAAGGGCAATAACCGTGACCAACAACAAAACGGGAACCGTCAGAAAAACGACGGTCGCAATGGTGGAAAACAAGGTCAAGGCAACCGCGACAATCGTCGTTTTAACGACCAAGCTAAGAAACAGCAAGGTCAGCAAAATCGTGGAAATGAGCGCCGTCAACAAGAGGACAAACGTCCACATCAATCGACTCCACGTGTTGACTTTAAAGCCCGTGCAGCAGCCCTAAAAGCAGAGCAAAATGCAGAATATGCCCGTTCAAGTGAGGAACGTTTCAAGCAGACTCAGGCTGCCAAAGAAGCCTTGGCCCAAGCAAACAAACGCAAGGAGCCAGAGGAAATCTTTGAAGAAGTGGCTAAGTTAGCTGAACAAGCGCAACAAGTTCAAGCAGTGGTTGAACCAGCTCCTGTAGCTAAAGAAGCGCCAGTGGATACACGTCGTAAAAAACAAGCTCGACCAGACAAAGAACGTGATGATTATGATCACGAAGAAGATGGTCCTAGAAAACAACAAAAGAATCGAAGTAGTCAAAATCAAGTGAGAAATCAAAAGAATAGTAACTGGAATAACAACAAAAAGAACAAAAAAGGCAATAACAAGAACAATCGTAATCAGACTCCAAAACCTGTTACAGAGCGTAAATTCCATGAATTGCCAACAGAATTTGAATATACAGATGGTATGACCGTTGCGGAAATCGCAAAACGTATCAAACGTGAACCAGCTGAAATCGTTAAGAAACTTTTCATGATGGGTGTCATGGCCACACAAAACCAATCCTTGGATGGGGAAACAATCGAACTCCTCATGGTGGATTATGGTATCGAAGCCAAACAAAAAGTTGAAGTGGATAATGCCGACATCGAACGTTTCTTTGTCGAAGATGGTTATCTCAATGAAGATGAATTGGTTGAGCGTCCACCAGTTGTAACTATCATGGGGCACGTTGACCACGGTAAGACAACCCTCCTAGATACCCTTCGTAATTCTCGTGTTGCGACAGGTGAAGCAGGTGGTATCACTCAGCATATCGGTGCCTACCAAATCGTGGAAAATGGCAAGAAGATTACCTTCCTTGATACACCAGGACACGCGGCCTTTACATCTATGCGTGCGCGTGGTGCATCTGTTACCGATATTACTATCTTGGTCGTAGCGGCAGATGACGGGGTTATGCCTCAGACTATCGAAGCCATTAACCACTCAAAAGCGGCCAACGTTCCAATCATCGTAGCCATTAACAAGATTGATAAACCAGGTGCTAACCCAGAACGCGTTATCGGTGAATTGGCAGAGCATGGAGTTATGTCAACTGCTTGGGGTGGAGATTCTGAATTTGTTGAAATCTCAGCTAAATTCAACCAAAACATCGAAGAATTGTTGGAAACAGTCCTTCTTGTGGCTGAAATCCAAGAACTCAAAGCAGACCCAACAGTGCGTGCAATCGGTACAGTTATTGAAGCTCGCTTGGATAAAGGAAAAGGTGCGGTCGCAACCCTACTTGTTCAACAAGGTACCTTGAATGTCCAAGACCCAATCGTTGTCGGAAATACCTTCGGTCGTGTCCGTGCTATGACCAACGACCTTGGTCGTCGTGTTAAGGTTGCTGGACCATCAACACCAGTGTCAATCACAGGTTTGAACGAAGCGCCAATGGCAGGTGACCACTTTGCCGTTTACGAAGATGAAAAATCTGCGCGTGCAGCAGGTGAAGAACGTGCCAAACGTGCCCTTATGAAACAACGTCAAGCTACCCAACGTGTCAGCCTTGAAAACCTCTTTGATACGCTTAAAGCTGGTGAACTAAAATCAGTTAACGTTATCATCAAGGCCGATGTACAAGGTTCTGTTGAAGCCCTTTCTGCCTCACTTCAGAAGATTGATGTGGAAGGTGTTAAAGTTACCATCGTTCACTCTGCGGTCGGTGCTATCAACGAATCAGACGTGACTCTTGCCGAAGCTTCAAATGCCTTTATCGTTGGTTTCAACGTACGCCCTACACCACAAGCTCGTCAACAGGCAGAAGCTGACGATGTGGAAATCCGTCTCCACAGCATTATCTACAAGGTTATCGAAGAGATGGAAGAAGCCATGAAAGGGATGCTTGATCCAGAATTCGAAGAAAAAGTTATCGGTGAAGCAGTTATTCGTGAAACCTTCAAGGTGTCTAAAGTGGGAACTATCGGTGGATTCATGGTTATCAACGGTAAGGTTACCCGTGACTCTAAAGTCCGTGTTATCCGTGACGGTGTTGTTATCTATGATGGCGAACTCGCAAGCTTGAAACACTACAAAGACGACGTTAAAGAAGTTACAAACGGCCGTGAAGGTGGATTGATGATCGACGGCTACAATGATATCAAGATGGATGATGTGATTGAGGCATACGTCATGGAAGAAATCAAACGATAATAGAGAAACGATAGCCAATTTGACTCATCGTCAACAGCGCCTTGATGAACCTCAGTTCTATCTAAGGCTTGTTTCCTAGATTCAAATGGCTCTAGTTCCTCTATCTAATAAAAATAGCTAGGTCTGCTGGCCTAGCTTTTGGTTCAAAGTAGAGAAAGGAATATCATGGCAAATCATTTCCGTACGGATCGTGTGGGCATGGAAATCAAGCGTGAAGTCAATGAGATTTTGCAAAAGAAAGTCCGTGATCCGCGTGTCCAAGGCGTGACCATCACAGATGTTCAGATGCTGGGTGACTTGTCTGTTGCCAAGGTTTACTACACCATTTTGAGTAACCTTGCTTCAGATAATCAAAAAGCTCAAATCGGGCTTGAAAAAGCAACTGGTACTATCAAACGTGAACTTGGTCGCAATTTGAAATTGTACAAAATCCCAGATTTGACCTTCGTCAAAGACGAATCCATCGAATATGGAAACAAGATTGACGAGATGCTACGCAATCTGGATAAGAATTAAGAAGGAGGGGGAACCCTCTTTTTTGGTGGGTAAAATAGGTGGAATTTGAAATGGAAAAAATATTCTTTTAAAAAAGTGATTCTGTATTTTTAAAGGTTAGCTAAATAGAAAATGCTTTTTTTTTTAGCAAATATGATATGATGATTTCATAAATAAAAGGAGATTCTATTAATGAATAATATAAAAAAAGTTTGTCGTTTAGCTTTGCTATGTCTTTCCGTCTCTACCCTAGTTGCTTGTAGTTCTCTATCTGAAAAAACAAGTAGCTCTTCTAGTGAGAATCAAACAGAGGCTTCATCTAGTAGTTCTGAAAAGAAAGGGTTGTTTGCTAAAGCAAAAGAAAAACTCAGTTCAAGCGATTTTAACCCACAAGATGTTAGCGATGCGACAATTGAGTCTATAAAAACTTATGAAGATTACTTGATTATGAATGAGAAAATAATCGATAATTACTATACAGAAGCAGACGAAGCTTTTAAAGGGACTGTTTTAGAAGATAGCGCTGCTATCCAAGAACAAAAAGATAGCACTAAAAAAGAAATGGAAGATCTGAAAAAACAATATGGTCCACTCAAGAAAGCACCGATTCAAGGGAAAGAAGAAGTGATTAAGACTCTAAAAGATTATCGTGATAATCTACATGAACAAGTGGAGCAGTGGAAAGCTAGTCTTTAATAGGAAGAGTGGAGTTCAATATGGATTATCAATTATTGCCGCATGAATATATGGTTATGAATAGTGACCATGTGAGTTTTGGGAAAAGCGGTTTGTCTACAGATGAATTAATTTTAACGAATCTACACTTAGTACATATCAAAAAAGGTTTTTGGGGAGGGAAAAAAGACCAGGTTACCATTCCTATTAACCAGATTAAAATTTTTGAAGGGAAACCTCAAGTTTCAGTAACCAAAACCAATGGTGTGAAACGGCTGGAAATTTATTATAATGGCGGACAAGCTATCTTTGCATTTAATAATACTAAGGATACTGACAAGTGGGCTAGAAACATTATTAAATTGATTTCAGGTGATACAAGTAATTTTGAAACCTTGGGAGATAGTAGCTTGTTTGGAGCAGATGTTTTGGCAGAAACATTTAAGGATACATTTGACACTTTTAAAGCAGGGCTTGGGATTAAGGATGCAGAGCCAGAAAAGATTTCAACCAAGTGTAGCTTTTGTGGAGCACCTTTGTCAGGTCAAGTGAAGCAAACAGTGAGATGTGCCTATTGTGATATGGAACAAAGTTTATAAGGGGGCAATTAAATGGGGTTGATAAAAGCAATCACAGATTCTATCGGTGGGACATTTGCAGATCAGTGGAAAGAAATTATCACAGTTCAAGCTTTTGATGAACATACAGCTGTAAGTCCAGGTATTGTTCAAGAAAGTAGTAATGGTAGGGGTGTCAATACGAAGGGATCTGTAGGTGTTATTTCGAACGGATCCAAGATTTTTATTCCAGAAAATACTGCAGCCTTTATCTTTAGTCAGTCTGGTATCGAGGAAATTGTTACAGAACCAGGTGGATATGAATATCAAAATGGTGAGAGCAGTGTTTTTAACGGTGATGGATTGAAAAAGTCACTGTTTGACAATGTTGTTAATCGTGTTGGATTCGGTGGTCAAAGTGATCAGCAAAAACAGATTTGTTTTGTTAATTTGAGAGAAATTCGTGATATTAAATTTGGGACTCGCGGTCCAGTCATGTATAATGATTTGTTTTATGGGACAGATTTAGAAGTACGTGCTTTTGGAACATTTTCTATCCAAATTACAGATGCTAAGCAATTTATCAGAAACTTTCTTCCTGCCAATGTGACTTATTATACCTTTGATAGCGCTCAAGCTAGATCACAAATAGTAACAGAATTTCTTCAATCTTTTATTGTTGCACTTAATTCTTTGTCAACAACTTATCGTATTTCACAATTACCCTCACAAGCTGCAGTTCTTGCAACACAAGTATCGAATGATGGACAGTATGCAGGGACTTGGAAAGAACGTTTTGGATTTGAGATTGTAAAAGTTGCCATTGCTAATATTGAGTTCTCACCAGAATCTAAGGAATTGGTTAAACAATTTTCATCAAATAAGATGAATTTAAAAGCTTATGATGATGTATCGCAGAAATCTTCTAATATTGCAGCACAACAAAAAATTGCATCAGGAGTGGAGCAACATGGTCTAGGTGATAGTGCTGGAATGATATTTGGAATGAATATGGCTCAAAGTTTAGATGAAAAAGCCATGAAAGCAAGTTTATCATTAGATGAACAAATCGAAGCCCTTACAAAACTAAAATCTCTTTTAGATGCAGGGATACTATCTCAGGAAGAATTTGATCGAAAGAAAAAAGAAATTATGGATTTATAAGATGAAGCTCGAAAGTTCATAGTTAGTGTGTATTCAAGGAACATTTTAGGTGAGACAATAATAGACTATCATTCACAGATAGAATATCATGTTGTAAAGGTAGGGGTTGAATATTCGAGCTGTCTCTACAAAGACTATTAAAAATCTTTAACAAATAAGTTGCTAAGGATTTTTTGAAAATTTTTGAGGGGAATTTGAAAATACTTTAAAAGAGTATGCTATCATAGAATATAACTTACAGAAGTAAAAGGAGTTTGTATATGGCTGAACAAGAGTTGGCTATGCAAGTATTGCAACAAGTGGTGAAACTACCTGTTGTTAAGGTTGATCGTTCGAAATTTTTAGTGGATAAGTTTTCCAAAGAATTGGATCCACAGGACATTCCTACTTTATTAGAACAAGGACCAACGTCTCTCTTATCTCAAGAAATATTAGATCGAGTGGCTAATACCTGTATTAGGGATAATGTTTTATTAGCGAGTGGAACTTCTGTTTTGGCAGGATTACCTGGAGGGATTGCTATGGCAATTACCATTCCAGCTGATGTGGCTCAATTTTATGGTTTCTCTCTGAAATTGGCTCAAGAATTAGGTTATATTTATGGTTATGAGGATCTTTGGGCTTCACGCGAGGAATTGGGTGAAGATGCTCAAAATACCCTCTTGCTTTATCTTGGCGTCATGTTGGGGGTGAATGGAACCGCTGCCTTGCTACGTGCTGGTGGTATAACAATGGCTAAACAGGTAATGAAAACAGTACCTAATAAAGCTTTAACCAAGACGCTTTGGTACCCTATTTTGAAAAAAGTCTTAAGAATATTTGGTGTGAATCTGACCAAGGGAGGGCTGGCCAAAGGAATGGGGAAATTCATACCTATCTTGGGAGGTATCATTTCAGGTGGTTTAACTTTTGCAACTATGAAACCGATGGGTGAAAGCTTGCAGAAAGAATTGTCTAAACTAGTCAATTATAGTGAAGTTCAATATCAAGAAGATGTTGAAACAATCAGAAAAGAAGCTGAAATCATCGAAGGTGAGTAAAATGGGCCTCATAAAAACTCTAGCTAAAACTTATGGGAATTATTTTTTGACCGTGCAAGGTGTAAAAGTCATGAAAACGATAAAGAAAGATGACAATGTCGTTGTCGGTCTGGGGAAACTTTTTATTGCAGACAAGTTAATGGATACGGCTCGGTGGCTCATCAAGCCAGAGGATAGAAAATGAAATTTTTCTGGGTCTTCTTGCCATTATTTTTATCAAACTGATTATTGGAATTATGAAATTCCTGTGGATGATCATCTCTTTTGCAGCCCAATTGCTGTTTTACAAGATATTATTTAAGACATTAGATTGGCTCTTTAAACTTATTTAGACCGTAATTGGGATTTCAGAGAACTAGCAGGTTTTGTACTGTTAGTTTTTTAATCTCTTTCCATATGGTATAATATAAGCAGTAAAATCATTTTAAAACATATAATGGAGGTCGTCATGGACAATATCATCGATGTGTCAATTCCCGTTGCAGAAGTGGTGGACAAGCATCCAGAAGTCTTGGAAATTCTAGTGGAGCTTGGTTTTAAACCCCTTGCTAATCCCTTGATGCGCAACACAGTCGGTCGCAAGGTATCGCTTAAGCAGGGTTCTAAGCTTGAAGGAACTCCTATGGACAAGATTGTCCGCACGCTGGAAGCAAACGGCTACGAAGTGATTGGATTAGACTAATGGCAGATGAACGAATTCATGTCCTGCGGGATATTTTGTTAGAATTGCATAATGGTGCCTCTCCTGAGTCAGTTCAGGAGCGTTTTGATGCGACCTTTACAGGTGTGTCAGCCATCGAGATTTCTCTCATGGAGCACGAGTTGATGAACTCAGACTCAGGTGTTACCTTTGAAGATGTCATGGAACTCTGTGATGTCCATGCCAATCTTTTTAAAAATGCTGTTAAGGGTGTCGAAGTAGAGGATACCGAGCATCCAGGTCACCCAGTTCGGGTATTTAAGGAAGAAAATCTGGCTCTCCGTGCTGCCTTGATTCGCATTCGTAGATTGTTAGATACCTATGAGTCTATGGAAGATGAAGAAATGCTTACGGAGATGCGCAAGGGCTTGGTGCGTCAGATGGGACTTGTGGGGCAATTTGACATCCATTACCAACGTAAGGAAGAACTCTTCTTTCCTATCATGGAGCGTTATGGGCACGATTCGCCTCCTAAGGTCATGTGGGGAGTGGATGACCAGATTAGGGAACTCTTTCAGACAGCCTTAGCGACAGCCAAGTCACTACCAGAAGTGTCGATTAGCACTGTAAAGGAAACTTTTGAAGCCTTTGCGACAGAGTTTGAAAGTATGATTTTCAAGGAAGAGTCCATCCTTCTCATGATTCTCCTTGAATCCTTTACCCAGGATGACTGGATTCAGATTGCAGAGGAGAGCGATGCCTATGGCTATGCTATCATCCGTCCGTCTGAGAAATGGGTACCAGAACGACAAAGTTTCGTTGAGGAAAAGATTGCAGAGGAGCCTATTCAGCTAGATACGGCAGATGGACAAGTTCAGCAGGTTATCGATACGCCAGAGGGGAAGTTTACTATTACCTTTACCCCTAAGGAAAAGGAAGCAGTGTTGGACCGCCATAGTCAACAGGCTTTTGGCAATGGCTATCTCTCGGTCGAGCAGGCCAATCTCATCCTCAATCACCTCCCTATGGAGATTACTTTTGTCAATAAAGACGATATTTTCCAGTATTACAATGACAATACACCAGCTGATGAGATGATTTTCAAACGGACACCGTCACAAGTTGGGCGCAATGTCGAACTCTGTCATCCACCTAAGTATTTGGACAAGGTTAAGACCATTATGAAGGGGCTTCGTGAGGGTACTAAGGATAAGTATGAAATGTGGTTCAAGTCTGAGTCGCGAGGTAAGTTTGTCCACATCACCTACGCTGCAGTGCACGATGAAAACGGAGAATTCCAAGGTGTGTTGGAATATGTTCAGGATATCCAGCCCTACCGTGAGATTGACACGGACTACTTCCGTGGATTAGAATAAGGAGAAAAAATGAGTTACGAACAAGAATTTATGAAGGAATTTGAAGCCTGGGTCAATACCCAAATCATGATTAATGAAATGGCGCACAAGGAAAGTCAAAAAGTCTATGAAGAAGACCAAGATGAACGTGCCAAAGATGCCATGATTCGCTACGAAAGTCGCTTGGATGCTTATCAGTTCTTGCTTGGTAAGTTTGAAAACTTCAAAGTAGGCAAGGGATTCCATGATTTGCCAGATGGCTTGTTTGGTGAGCGAAATTATTAAACGAGATAGATTCTTGATTTTTTACTAAAATCTTGATAGAATATTTATATTAAATCCTTGTCAGAGCAGGGATTTTTTATTGAAAGGATTTTATCATGTCAAAGAAACTCAGTCGTAAAAAACAATTACGAAATAGCCTCCGTCGTGCAGGTGCCTTTTCAAGTACTGTGACTAAGGTTGTAGAAGAGACAAAAAAAGTCGTGAAGCGTGCAGAACAGTCAGCAAGCCAAGCTGGTAAGGCTGTTTCTAAAAAAGTTGAACAAGCAGTAGAAGCTACCAAAGAGCAAGCTCAAAAAGTAGCCAATTCTGTAGAAGATTTTGCAGCAAACTTGGGTGGACTTCCACTTGACCGTGCCAAAACTTTCTATGATGAAGGCATCAAGTCTGCGTCAGATTTTAAAAACTGGACTGAGAAAGAACTCCTTGCCTTGAAAGGAATCGGCCCAGCTACCATCAAGAAATTGAAGGAAAATGGTATCAAGTTCAAATAATCTTTCTTGAGCCTTGCATTTCCGAAAAAATCTTGCTACAATAAAGCCATCAGAGGTGTTTTGAATCCCACATTTTACAGAAAGTGGCGGTGCTGAGAGGTCCACAAATGTGTCAAAACTGGTTGCTGATGGATAAAAAATGAAATATTACTGTCTTTTTATTTTAAAGACTAAAGTTGCGGGCCTTGCCCGAAATTGGGTGGTACCGCGGATAAACACATTCGTCCCTGTCATGTAGATGGCAGGGCTTTTCTTTTGCGTTTTGGTCAAAGGAGGTTGTTATGAAGCAATCTTTTAAAACAAGTAAACTATATTATGGTTTTCCTATCTTCATTTTGGGGTACCAGGATCAGAATTTTGGACACAATATTACGACCTGTAGCTCCTCTTATAGCTTGGGAGATTGGCTAGTCATTGGTGTCGGAGCTGAGGAAAATGCGGCTGATCAGATTAAGTATTATCAGAAGTTCACCGTAAATATTCCTGATGAAACTTCTATGCTTGCGATGGAGCAGGCCGGCTTTATCAGTCGTCGAGAGAAGCTGAAACATCTAGGACTAGACTATGAGATTTCTGAACAGACTCAGTCTCCGATTTTAGAGGCCTGTCCAGTCGTATTGGACTGTCAGGTAGATCGGATTATCGAGGAAGATGGAATCTGTCATATCTTTGCCAAGATTATCGAGCGACTTGCTGATTCTGAACTCTTGGATGAGAAAGGGAATTTTAAAAATGACCGTTTTGCGCCGATTTACTTTATGGGGGACGGCCATCAGCGGGTTTATCGTTATCTAGATGACCGAGTTAATCCCATGGGAAGCTTTATCAAGAAAGCGAGGAAGAAGGATGACAAGAGCTGAATTACCAGAACGATTAGAAACCGAACGACTCATCCTACGAGTCCGCACCGTGGCTGATGCCGAGGATATTCATGCCTACGCTAGTCTTCCAGAAGTCACCTACCCAGCAGGTTTTCCGCCCGTCAATACCTTGGAAGATGAGATCTATTATCTGGAGCACATTCTTCCAGAGCGCAATCAAAAGGAAAATCTCCCAGCTGGCTACGGGATTGTCGTCAAAGGAACCGATAAAGTCATTGGTTCTGTTGACTTCAACCACCGCCATGCGGATGATGTGCTAGAAATTGGCTATACCTTGCACCCAGACTATTGGGGTCTAGGCTATGTACCAGAAGCAGCGCGTTCCTTGATTGACTTAGGATTTAAAGAACTGGGGCTTCATAAGATTGAATTGGTCTGCTTTGGTCACAATCTCCAAAGTCAACGAGTCGCAGAAAAACTTGGATTTACCCTCGAAGCTCGCATCCGAGACCGTAAAGATGTTCAAGGGAACCGCTGTGACAGTCTGATATATGGTTTGCTGAGGAGTGAGTGGGAGGTGATTTGATGCATCTTTTCATCATTGGTGCTCCAGCATCAGGAAAAATGACCATTGGTCAAGAATTATCTCGACTGACGGATGCTACCCTATTTTATAACCATCAAGCTATCGATTTTGCACTGGAAATCTATCAGGATTATACAGAGGAAATGTGGGAATTTGTTCGTGGAATCACCTTTTCATTCCTTGGAGCAAGTGCAAGAAATCAGCGATCAGTAATTTTAACTGACGTAATTGATTTTTCAAATCAGTACCAACTTATGTATTTAAAGCAAATTCAGAATTTATTGGATGATTATCATCAAGAGATTCTTTTTGTTGAGTTGGAAACAAGTCTTGAAGAGCGCATACGTCGAAATCGAACGGAGAATCGATTAAAGCACAAACCCTTAAAACGACATATTGAGGTATCTGAAAGAGAAATTTTAGAGACCGCTAAAACACTTCAATTAAATTCTCAATATCAACCGAATGAGTTGCACCACTACTTTAAAATAAATAATACGAATTTGTCAGCAGAAGAAGCTGCTAAACACATTCAAAATAAAATGAACAAAATAGAGAAAGGACAAATACATGTCTAAAGAACTTTCACCTAAATACAATCCAGCCGAGGTTGAGGCTGGTCGTTACCAAAAATGGCTTGATGCAGATGTTTTCAAGCCTTCAGGAGATCAAAAGGCTAAGCCTTATTCAATCGTGATTCCGCCACCAAACGTGACTGGGAAACTTCACCTTGGTCATGCTTGGGACACAACTTTGCAAGATATTATCATCCGTCAAAAACGCATGCAAGGTTTTGATACGCTTTGGCTTCCTGGTATGGACCACGCTGGTATTGCCACTCAAGCTAAGGTTGAGGAGCGCTTACGTGGTGAGGGTATTACACGTTATGACCTAGGTCGTGAAAAATTCCTCGACAAGGTCTGGGAATGGAAAGACGAATATGCCACTACTATCAAAGAACAATGGGGCAAGATGGGACTCTCAGTAGACTACTCTCGCGAGCGTTTCACTCTTGATGAAGGTTTGTCAAAAGCCGTTCGCAAGGTCTTTGTGGACCTTTACAAGAAAGGCTGGATCTACCGTGGTGAGTTTATCATCAACTGGGACCCAGCTGCACGCACAGCCCTTTCTGATATCGAGGTGATCCACAAGGATGTGGAAGGTGCCTTCTACCACATGAACTACATGCTGGAAGACGGTTCACGCGCTCTTGAAGTTGCTACAACTCGTCCTGAGACCATGTTTGGGGACGTTGCGGTAGCGGTTAATCCAGAAGACCCACGCTACAAGGACTTGATCGGAAAAAATGTCATCCTTCCAATCGCTAATAAATTAATCCCAATCGTTGGTGATGAGCACGCAGATCCTGAGTTTGGTACAGGTGTCGTGAAAATCACCCCTGCCCACGATCCAAACGACTTCTTGGTGGGTCAACGACACAACTTGCCACAAGTTAACGTCATGAACGACGACGGAACTATGAACGAGCTTGCCTTCGAATTTGCAGGCATGGACCGTTTTGAAGCTCGTAAGGCAGTCGTTGCTAAACTGGAAGAAATCGGTGCCCTTGTTAAAATCGAAAAACGTGTCCACAGTGTTGGTCACTCAGAGCGTACAGGTGTTGTGGTTGAACCACGCTTGTCTACTCAGTGGTTCGTCAAGATGGATCAATTGGCCAAAAATGCCATTGCCAACCAAGACACAGAAGACAAGGTAGAATTCTACCCACCTCGTTTCAACGATACCTTCCTCCAATGGATGGAAAATGTCCACGACTGGGTAATCTCTCGTCAGCTCTGGTGGGGGCACCAAATCCCTGCCTGGTACAATGCTGAGGGTGAAATGTATGTTGGTGAAGAAGCTCCAGAAGGTGACGGATGGACTCAGGACGAAGACGTCTTGGATACTTGGTTTAGTTCTGCCCTCTGGCCATTCTCAACCATGGGCTGGCCAGATGTGGACTCAGAAGACTTCAAACGTTACTTCCCAACTTCAACCTTGGTAACAGGTTACGACATCATCTTCTTCTGGGTGTCTCGTATGATCTTCCAATCCTTGGAATTCACTGGCCGTCAACCATTCCAAAATGTCCTTATCCATGGTCTTATCCGTGACGAGCAAGGACGCAAGATGTCTAAGTCACTCGGTAACGGGATTGACCCAATGGATGTCATCGAGAAATACGGTGCCGATGCCCTTCGTTGGTTCCTTTCAAACGGTTCTGCACCAGGCCAAGACGTGCGCTTCTCTTACGAGAAAATGGATGCTTCATGGAACTTCATTAACAAGATCTGGAACATCTCGCGCTACATCCTCATGAACAATGAAGGATTGACCCTTGAGCAAGCAACTGCCAATGTGGAAAAAGTTGCCAACAAGGAAGCTGGAAATGTCACAGACCGTTGGATTCTCCACAACCTCAATGAAACTATCGGCAAAGCAACTGCAAACTTTGACAAATTTGAGTTTGGTGTGGCTGGTCACATCCTCTACAACTTCATCTGGGATGAATTTGCGGACTGGTATGTTGAATTGACTAAGGAAGTCCTTTATAGCGAAAATGAAGAAGAGAAAGTCATCACACGTTCTGTTCTCCTTTACACCTTGGACAAGATTCTTCGTCTCCTTCACCCAATCATGCCATTTGTGACAGAGGAGATCTTTGGACAAATCTCAGAAGGTTCTATCGTTACAGCAGCATACCCAACTATTAATCCAGCCTTTGAAGATCTCGCTGCCCACACTGGTGTCGAAAGCCTCAAAGACTTGATCCGTGCTGTTCGTAATGCGCGTGCTGAAGTAAACGTTGCTCCAAGCAAGCCTATCACCATCCTTGTTAAGACAAGCGATAGCGACTTGGAAGCCTTCTTTAACAGCAATGTCAACTACATCAAACGCTTCACAAATCCAGAACACTTGGAGATCGCGTCAAATATTCCTGCGCCTGAACTTGCTATGTCAAGTGTCATCACAGGAGCAGAAATCTACCTGCCACTGGCAGACCTCCTCAATGTCGAAGAAGAACTGGCCCGTCTCGACAAGGAACTTGCTAAATGGCAAAAAGAACTGGACATGGTCGGCAAGAAGCTCTCTAACGAACGCTTCGTAGCCAATGCCAAACCAGAAGTCGTCCAAAAAGAACGCGACAAACAAGCCGACTACCAAGCGAAATACGACGCGACCGTAGCACGTATTGATGAGATGAAGAAGTTGGTGAAATAAACATAGAAACACGGCGGAATGCCGTGTTTTTTGGTATAATAACATAAAACTTTCCCTGTATAGTAACGGAGGTCTATCAATGGAAAAAAGAAATTTTATTTTTAAATTAAATGTGCAACCGCATATTTTAAAGAAATATTATAACAAGATTGATGAATTAAAATCACAAGTTATTCCTAATGCTATTTTCAATGCCTACAATGATTTGTTTTCTAATCCTATAATAGAGAAAGATAAAATGAGTTTAGTAATTTTTCAAGACTATAAAGAAATTGCTGAATCTGAGGAATATAGAAATCTTATAAAAATTACCGAGGAAATTGCCATCGAATATAAGATAATTACAAATGAGTATAAGAAAGGGAATGGTATACACTATAATCCAGATTTTTTATTTAAATTAGAAAATGCTATTTACGATAGAAAAATACTACTATCTAAATTCATTGTTTTGAATCAGGCTAATTCTAGATATACAAGTAGTCAAGTTTATGAGGAAATCGAGCGATTGTATGATTTTAATATTGATTCTGAAGTTGGAAAAGGTTTAGATCACTTAAGAAGAGTAACAAGAATTATTTTGTATCTTGAAGAACAAATTCAAAATGGTACGGAAGATATAAAAGTTGATTATTCATTTGGAAACGAGATACTTACTATCAATAACGTAACAATTTATGAAGCGCTAGATTCGTATAAAAAAATCGAAACTCAGATAAATGATTTAAAGAGTGATATAGGCTATATTAAAATTAATCCAGTATATGAAAATATCGTATTGAACACTACTGAAAATATGAAATCTATTGAAATTATTACAACTTATCCTAATGGAAATACTGACGATGAACTAGATATATTACTCAAACTCCCA
This sequence comes from Streptococcus sp. 27098_8_86, assembly GCF_041432595.1. Classification (GTDB taxonomy): domain Bacteria; phylum Bacillota; class Bacilli; order Lactobacillales; family Streptococcaceae; genus Streptococcus; species Streptococcus pneumoniae_F. Next base: position 13,286 of record NZ_JAPVZW010000012.1, on the reverse strand, counting down.
ATGATTACTGATGCAAAAGAATCTAGAACAACCTTTATTTGCCCCGATACGATTGATAATAAAGATTTTTTACAGAAAATACAAAAGATTTTAATTATTCCTGGCATTAAAGGATATATAATAGACATAAAGAGCAACGGAACTACAATAATAAATTTTTTAAATTCAATTATAAAGTCTAAGTGAGGATAAAATAATGCTCATTGAAAAAAATCCAATAAAGATTATTTACATAGCAAGAAATAAGCTCCTTCCAATGAGTGTGTGGATTTCTTATTTGATATTCATAATTCTTGTATTGATTGTAACATTTGCTGTTCCAAATGAAATTATAACAATCAATTATCAAGCATTTAATGCTACTCAATTCATTGTAATTTCAGTATCTGCATTAGCTTTTATATTATCTATGTATATGTTTGGTAGAGAGGTTTATTCAGTTGAAGATTTTGCAAGATTTTATACAGTCAAACCTGATGTATATTATGGGTACCTTGCGGATTATTTATTTCCATCTTTTCTTTGGTGTCTAATTATTATATTTTCTATTCTTAAAATGATTATTGTAGTTAATATTGCCCAGTGGATTTTGGAACTGTTACGAATCATTTTTTTATCACTTGTAGTTTTAGCTTTTTTGTCAACAATAACATTGGTTATCCATAATATGAATAGAGTTTCAAACAAGATTGTGCAAAAAAGTAAGGAACTTAAATAATTTATAAGATAGTTATATTTAACTAACAAGTTATATTCAAGCTGTCTTAATAAAAATTTTAAGCATGCTAGCCATCTTAACACTTTCTTTTTCGAAATTTTTCTATCAGGCCCATATACAAATTGGGCTTGGTATTTGGTATACTGAGAGTAACTAATATTTTAGAAATCAGCTTACTACACAGTAAGCTCAGTCAATTCGTGCCCGTACCAACCCACATAGCGACACCATCAGCTGGGTAGCAAAGAAATAAAAGTCCTGTCACTTTCTCCCCCTTAACCTTTGACTATTCTGCAAAATTATCGTAAAATAAAGAGTAAATGATAAAATGAGGTCAGAGTCTGTTCGCTCTGGCGATAGTAGTATAAATGAGGAGAAACGCTTTGGAATTAGAAGTATTTGCTGGGCAAGAAAAAAGTGAACTATCTATGATTGAGGTAGCGCGTGCTATCTTGGAACTTCGTGGTCGCGACCATGAGATGCATTTTAGCGATCTTGTAAACGAAATTCAAAACTACCTTGGAACATCAAACAGCGATATCCGCGAAGCTTTGCCTTTGTTCTACACAGAGTTGAACTTTGACGGTAGCTTCATCTCACTTGGAGACAACAAATGGGGCCTTCGTTCATGGTATGGTGTGGACGAAATCGATGAAGAAATCATCGCTCTTGAAGAAAATGACGACGATGAAGTAGCACCAAAAGCTAAGAAAAAACGTGTCAATGCCTTCATGGATGGTGATTCAGATGCTATTGACTATAATGCGGATGATCCAGAAGACGAAGATGCATACGAAGCAGATCCAGCTCTTTCATACGATGATGAAAATCCAGATGATGAGAAAAACGAAGTGGAAGCTTATGATGCAGAAATCAACGAGATTGCTCCTGATGACTTGGGTGAAGACGTGGATCTCAATGAAGAAGATGACGAGTTTTCAGACGATGATTCTGAAAACACCGAGGAATAAAAGTTAGCTATTGACAATTATCCTATTTTTAGGTATCATATTGTTCGGGCACCTCTTTTAGAGGTCAGGGCTCCCTAGTTCTTAGGGAGCTATTTTTGTTTTTTCAAGAAATTATTTTCTTGTATTTTATACTCAATGAAAATCAAAGAGCAAACTAGCCGCAGGCTGTACTTGCGTACGGCAAGGCGACGTTGACGCGGTTTGAATTTGATTTTCGAAGAGTATTAGTTGTGAATCTGGTGCAGTCGTTCCAGATTATTCTTATTAGTAGGGTCTTGTTTTCTATGTCCCCTCGTAGTTGACAAGACCTTGAGCATTTTAGAAAGAGGAATCTATGTCTACGAAATATATTTTTGTAACTGGTGGTGTGGTATCGTCTATTGGGAAAGGGATTGTAGCAGCAAGTCTAGGACGTCTCTTGAAAAATCGTGGTCTCAAAGTAACCATTCAAAAGTTTGACCCTTATATCAATATCGATCCGGGAACTATGAGCCCTTACCAGCACGGGGAAGTTTTTGTGACAGATGACGGAGCTGAGACAGATTTGGACTTGGGTCACTATGAACGTTTCATCGATATCAATCTCAACAAATATTCCAACGTGACAACTGGGAAAATTTACAGTGAAGTGCTTCGTAAAGAACGCCGTGGAGAATACCTTGGGGCAACTGTTCAGGTTATTCCTCATATCACAGATGCTTTGAAAGAAAAAATCAAGCGTGCCGCTCTAACGACCGACTCTGATGTCATTATCACAGAGGTCGGCGGAACTGTTGGGGATATCGAGTCCTTGCCATTCCTAGAGGCCCTTCGTCAGATGAAGGCAGATGTGGGTGCGGATAATGTCATGTATATCCATACAACCTTGCTGCCATACCTCAAGGCCGCTGGTGAAATGAAAACCAAACCAACTCAACACTCTGTCAAAGAATTACGTGGTTTGGGAATTCAGCCAAATATGTTGGTGATTCGTACAGAGCAGCCAGCTGGTCAAGGGATTAAAAACAAACTGGCCCAGTTCTGTGATGTGGCACCAGAAGCCGTTATCGAGTCGTTGGATGTCGAACATCTTTACCAAATTCCATTGAACTTGCAGGCTCAAGGTATGGATCAAATTGTCTGTGACCACCTGAAACTAGACGCACCAGTAGCAGATATGACAGAATGGTCAGCCATGGTGGACAAGGTCATGAACCTCAAGAAACAAGTTAAGATTTCCCTTGTTGGTAAGTATGTGGAGTTGCAAGACGCCTACATCTCAGTGGTTGAAGCCTTGAAACACTCTGGTTATGCCAACGACGCAGAAGTTAAGATAAATTGGATTAATGCCAATGATGTGACAGCAGAGAATGTTGCAGAGCTTTTGTCTGATGCTGACGGAATCATCGTACCAGGAGGTTTTGGCCAACGTGGTACTGAAGGGAAAATCCAAGCTATCCGCTATGCGCGTGAGAATGATGTTCCAATGTTGGGAGTCTGCTTGGGAATGCAGTTGACATGTATCGAATTTGCTCGTCACGTTTTGGGTTTTGAAGGTGCCAATTCTGCAGAGCTTGCACCAGAAACAAAATACCCTATCATTGATATCATGCGTGATCAGATTGATGTTGAGGATATGGGGGGAACCCTTCGCTTGGGGCTTTATCCGTCTAAGTTGAAACGTGGCTCAAAGGCAGCGGCTGCTTATCACAATCAAGAAGTGGTGCAACGCCGTCACCGTCACCGTTATGAGTTTAACAACGCCTTCCGTGAGCAGTTTGAGGCAGCAGGCTTTGTCTTCTCAGGAGTTTCTCCAGATAATCGTTTGGTCGAAATTGTGGAAATTCCTGAAAATAAATTCTTTGTAGCATGTCAGTATCACCCTGAACTATCAAGCCGTCCAAACCGTCCAGAAGAACTCTACACTGCCTTTGTCACTGCAGCAGTTGAGAACAGCAATTAGTAAAATCAGAACCTTTGAGACCAATCTCAGAGGTTTTTTGCTTGCATATTTAGGATAAGATTTGCAAAATAAAAATATAGTGATACAATTAACATAACAATACCTAAGGAGGATCTACAATGAAAAAAATCACATTATTTGGTTTGTCTCTAGCTGGTCTAGCTTTACTGGCTTTTCCACATTCAGGGCAGGCATTTGAGCTTAAAGAAGAATGGGTTGTTAAGTGTGGAGTGCAGTATCAAGATGGCAAGATTCTTCGGTTTAACAATGGTCATGAAGTGGATATAAAAGTCTTGGATTTGCCAAAAACCGAGAAAATCGAGTGGACGGTTAGTCTCAATGGTCAAGATCAAACTGTCAATTTCCTAGGTCAAGAAAAGGACAAGTCTATGATGGGCGTAGAGGGGCGTTACCTGAATTTCTATGTTCCATATGGCTATAGAGGAGATATCAAGGTAGAAGCTAAGAGCGGAAATGAAGTAAAGACCTGGTCAACGAAAGTTGTGGATGATATTCATAATGATAGTGGAAAGAGAGGTTACTATCGTATTGAAGAATCAAATGATCAATACACTTACCTTGATGCTAAATGGGATTATCAAACCAAGACTTACACTGCTACCTTACCAGAGACTGTCAATGGTCAAAAAGTCTTTGCTTGGGCAGACTATGACAATGGCGAGTTGAAACTTGAAAAACTAAAATCTATCAGTCATAAATATGATGATGGAGGATCTTTCAAAGAACTTTATCCGATTGTAAAAGCAGAAGGCTGGCTAAAAAAGAATTACAGTGAAAAGTGGTACTATCAAAAACAAGGCCAATTAGTGCAGAAGGATTGGGTTAAGGACAAGGGAACTTGGTACTTTATGAATGATAAAGGAGTCATGTTCAATCAAACTTGGCTCTATCAAGGTGGCAACTGGTATGCCTTTAAATCATCAGGAGCCATGATTGCGAGTGACTGGCTTTATGATCAAGGCAAGTGGTACTATTTATCAACTTCAGGAGCTATGAAAGCAAGCGCTTGGGTTTATGACAAGGGAGAATGGTATTATGTAAGTTCTTCTGGTGCCATGATTGCGAATGATTGGGTCAAAGATAATGGCAAGTGGTATTATCTGGCTTCATCAGGTAAGATGCTTCGCAATACCTACACGCCTGATGGTTACTACGTTGGCAACTCTGGTGCCTGGCAGTAAGTATAAGAAGTCCTTTTCCTTAAAGGAAGAGGCTTTTTACTTGCTTTTCTGCTGTTTCCTCATTTGTCCTAAAACCTTTTTTGTGTTAAAATGAATGGTATGAAAGCTAAAAAAATGTGGATGGCAGGTCTGGCTCTGCTTGGTATTGGGAGCCTTGCCCTTGCTACGAAAAAAGTTGCAGATGACCGTAAGCTCAGGAAGACTCAGGAAGAGTTGACAGCGATTGTGCGAGACCATTTTTCAGACATGGGGGAAATTGCGACCCTCTATGTTCAAGTATACGAAAGCAGTCTAGAGAGCTTGGTTGGTGGTGTCATTTTTGAGGATGGCCGTCATTATACCTTTATCTATGAAAATGAAGACCTAGTCTATGAGGAGGAAGTCTTATGATACAGCCAGCAAGTTTAGAAGAATTGGCATCTTTAGTGGAAAAAGATGGGAAGAAGGTCTTTCTTTTTGTGGCGGACTGGTGTGGCGATTGTCGTTATATCTATCCTGCCTTGCCAGAAATTGAGGAGACCAATCCAGAGTTCACCTTTATTCGGGTGGACCGAGACCAGTACATGGATTTAGCCAAACTCTGGGATGTTTACGGGATTCCTAGCCTTGTTGTTCTAGAAAAGGACAAGGAAATCGGTCGTTTTGTCAATCGCGACCGTAAAAGCAAGCAACAAATTAACGACTTTTTAGCAGGACTGAAATAGGAGAAAAAGGAAACAATGATTTTTACATATAATAAAGAACATGTCGGTGATGTCCTTATGATCATCGTAAAAAACAGCGGAGATGCCAAACTAGATGTGGAGCGCAAAGGCAAGGTAGCCCGTGTTTTCCTCAAAGATAATGAGGAAACAGTGGCGTGGAATATTTTTGAAGTTTCAAGTTTATTTGAAATTGCAGAGCGCGGTCAAGTCTTTTTATCAGATGAGCAAGTCGCTCGTTTGAACCAAGAGTTACAAACGGAAGGTTTTAAAGAAGAAATTGTCAATGACAAGGAACCTAAGTTTGTTGTTGGTGAAATTGTCGAGATGGTAGCCCATCCAGATAGTGACCACCTCAATATCTGTCAAGTAGCAGTCGCAAGTGACAAGACAGTGCAAATCGTTGCAGGGGCTCCTAATGCACGTCTTGGGTTGAAAACCATTGTAGCTCTTCCTGGAGCTATGATGCCAAAAGGGAACCTCATTTTCCCAGGCGAACTTCGTGGTGAAAAGAGTTTTGGCATGATGTGTAGTCCTCGTGAATTGCATTTGCCAAACGCTCCGCAAAAACGTGGTATTATTGAATTATCAGAAGACCAAGTTGTTGGAACTCCATTTGATCCAGCTAAACACTGGACTGCCTAAGAAGTTGTTAATATCTGATAGACCAGATAGAAGGAAATAAAATGGCAAAAAATGTTGTGATTACAGGGGCGACATCAGGAATCGGTGAAGCGATTGCGCGTGCTTATCTGGAGCAGGGTGAGAATGTCGTTCTAACTGGACGACGGACAGATAGACTAGAAGCTCTTAAGTCGGAGTTTGCAGAAGCCTTCCCAAATCAAACTGTCTGGACCTTTCCACTAGATGTCACGGATATGAACATGGTAAAGACTGTCTGCTCTGATATTCTAGAAACGATAGGTCAGATTGATATTCTGGTCAACAATGCCGGACTGGCTCTAGGTTTAGCACCTTATCAGGACTATGAAGAGTTGGATATGTTGACCATGCTGGATACCAATGTCAAAGGTTTGATGGCAGTCACTCGCTGTTTCTTGCCAGCAATGGTAAAAGCCAATCAAGGACATATCATCAATATGGGGTCAACCGCAGGAATTTATGCCTATGCAGGTGCAGCTGTTTACTCAGCGACCAAGGCGGCAGTTAAGACCTTTTCAGATGGTCTGCGAATTGATACCATCGCAACGGATATCAAGGTGACAACCATTCAGCCTGGAATTGTCGAAACAGATTTCTCAACGGTACGTTTTCATGGTGATAAAGAGCGTGCTGCGTCCGTTTACCAAGGAATCGAAGCCTTGCAGGCACCAGACATCGCAGACACAGTAGTCTATGTGACCAGTCAACCTCGTCGTGTGCAGATTACAGATATGACCATCATGGCCAATCAACAGGCAACAGGTTTCATGGTTCATAAAAAGTAAAAAATTTCCTCGAAAAGTTACAAATTTCTGTAACTTTTTTTGATTTCCTACGAATAGATAAGTAGGAGGAAAAAATATGTATAATAAAGTTATCATGATTGGGCGTTTGACGTCTACACCAGAATTGCACAAAACCAACAATGACAAGTCGGTAGCGCGAGCGACTATTGCAGTCAACCGTCGTTATAAAGACCAAAATGGCGAACGTGAAGCTGACTTTGTCAATATGGTTCTATGGGGCAGACTAGCAGAAAGCTTGGCCAGCTATGCAACTAAAGGTAGTCTCATTTCAGTGGATGGAGAACTTCGTACCCGTCGTTTTGAGAAAAATGGCCAGATGAATTATGTGACCGAAGTACTTGTTACAGGATTCCAACTCTTGGAAAGTCGTGCCCAACGTGCCATTCGTGAAAATAATGCAGGACAAGATTTGGCGGATTTGGTCTTGGAAGAGGAGGAATTGCCATTTTAAGCATTGAAAAGTCTGAGTTGGTCTCAGGCTTTTTATCTTGAGAAAGTCAGACTTTTTTCTTGACTATTTTTGACCAAGTGATACAATAGAACTATGAATTAGCACTCGAATACAAAGAGTGCTAATGATATCTATCTCATTATGGAGGAAAGCAGATGTTGAAACCATTAGGAGACCGTGTGGTCTTAAAAATCGAAGAAAAAGAACAAACTGTTGGTGGCTTTGTCCTTGCAGGCTCAGCCCAAGAAAAAACCAAAACAGCCCAAGTTGTGGCTACTGGACAAGGTGTTCGTACCTTGAACGGTGACTTGGTTGCTCCAAGTGTTAAAGCTGGAGATCGTGTCTTAGTTGAAGCCCATGCAGGTCTTGATGTTAAAGATGGCGATGAAAAGTACATCATCGTTGGCGAAGCTAACATCTTGGCAATCATTGAAGAATAGAAGGAGAAAGTAAGTATGTCAAAAGAAATTAAATTTTCATCAGATGCCCGTTCAGCTATGGTTCGTGGTGTCGATATCCTTGCAGACACTGTTAAAGTAACCTTGGGACCAAAAGGTCGTAATGTCGTTCTTGAAAAATCATTTGGCTCACCCTTGATTACCAATGATGGTGTGACCATTGCCAAAGAAATCGAATTGGAAGACCATTTTGAAAATATGGGTGCCAAATTGGTATCAGAAGTAGCTTCAAAAACCAATGATATCGCAGGTGACGGGACTACAACTGCAACTGTCTTGACTCAAGCAATCGTCCGTGAAGGCATCAAAAACGTCACAGCAGGTGCAAATCCAATCGGTATTCGTCGTGGGATTGAAACAGCAGTTGCCGCAGCAGTTGAAGCCTTGAAAAACAATGCTATTCCTGTTGCTAACAAAGAAGCTATCGCTCAAGTTGCAGCCGTATCTTCTCGTTCTGAAAAAGTAGGCGAATACATCTCTGAAGCTATGGAAAAAGTTGGCAAAGATGGAGTCATCACTATCGAAGAGTCACGTGGTATGGAAACAGAGCTTGAAGTTGTAGAAGGTATGCAGTTCGACCGTGGTTACCTTTCACAATATATGGTGACAGATAGCGAAAAAATGATGGCTGACCTTGAAAATCCATACATTTTGATTACAGATAAGAAGATTTCAAATATCCAAGAAATCTTGCCACTATTGGAAAGCATTCTCCAAAGCAACCGTCCGCTCTTGATTATTGCGGATGATGTGGATGGTGAGGCTCTTCCAACCCTTGTATTGAACAAGATTCGTGGAACCTTTAACGTGGTAGCCGTTAAGGCACCTGGTTTTGGTGACCGTCGCAAAGCCATGCTTGAAGATATCGCCATCTTGACAGGCGGAACAGTTATCACAGAAGACCTTGGTCTTGAGTTGAAAGATGCGACAATTGAAGCTCTTGGTCAAGCAGCGAGAGTAACTGTGGACAAAGATAGCACTGTTATCGTAGAAGGTGCTGGAAATCCTGAAGCGATTTCTCACCGTGTTGCGGTTATCAAGTCTCAAATCGAAACCACAACTTCTGAATTTGACCGTGAAAAATTGCAAGAACGCTTGGCAAAATTGTCAGGTGGTGTAGCGGTTATTAAGGTCGGAGCTGCAACTGAAACTGAGTTGAAAGAAATGAAACTCCGCATTGAAGATGCCCTCAACGCTACTCGTGCAGCTGTTGAAGAAGGTATCGTTGCAGGTGGTGGAACAGCCCTTGTCAATGTTATTCCAGCCGTGGCTGATTTGGAATTGACAGGAGACGAAGCAACGGGCCGCAATATTGTTCTTCGTGCTTTGGAAGAACCTGTTCGTCAGATCGCCCACAATGCAGGATTCGAAGGTTCAATCGTTATCGATCGTTTGAAAAATGCTGAAGTTGGTACAGGCTTCAACGCAGCAACTGGTGAGTGGGTTAATATGATTGATCAAGGAATCATTGATCCAGTTAAAGTGAGCCGTTCAGCCTTACAAAATGCAGCATCTGTAGCCAGCTTGATTTTGACTACAGAAGCAGTCGTGGCCAATAAACCAGAACCCGCAGCCCCAGCTCCAGCAATGGATCCAAGTATGATGGGCGGTATGATGTAAGATTTCTATAGAAAACAACTTATAAAAAACACAAAAGGAGGGAATGCCTATCCCTCCTTTTTATGATATTCACTTCTAAATTGATTTGAGCTCTCCTAACTTATATGATAAAATAAGACTAGAAAAAGGAGAAGAACATGATCGATGTAGAAGAAATTCTGAGCAAGATGAACCCTAATCAGAAGATTAATTATGACCGTGTCATGCAGAAGATGGTACAAGTATGGGAGAAAAATGAGCAACGGCCAACCATTCTCATGCATGTTTGCTGTGCCCCTTGCAGTACCTATACCCTAGAATATTTGACCAAGTATGCAGATGTGACCATCTATTTTGCCAATTCTAATATCCATCCCAAGGCAGAATACCATAAGCGTGCCTATGTGACTAAAAAGTTTGTCAGTGATTTCAATGAGCGGACAGGAAATACGGTCCAGTATCTAGAAGCTCCCTACGAACCAAATGAATATCGTAAGTTAGTCAGAGGACTGGAAGAAGAGCCAGAAGGTGGCGACCGTTGCAAGGTTTGCTTTGACTACCGACTGGATAAGACAGCACAAGTGGCTATGGATTTGGGCTTTGACTACTTTGGCTCAGCTTTGACCATCAGTCCTCATAAGAATTCTCAAACCATTAATAGTATCGGAATCGATGTGCAAAAAATTTACACAACCCATTATCTTCCCAGCGATTTCAAGAAAAATCAAGGCTACAAACGTTCAGTAGAGATGTGTGAAGAGTATGACATCTACCGTCAATGTTATTGTGGATGCGTCTATGCAGCACAAGCCCAGAATATTGACCTGGTTCAGGTTAAGAAAGATGCCACAGCGTTCTTGCTGGATAAGGATGTTGAAAAAGACTATTCCCACATCAAATTTACTGTTACGAAATTAGATATATAAGGATAGGCCCAGCTGTAAAGCTGGGTTTTTCAAATAAAAAAACTAGGGCTTTCACCCTAGTTTGACAACTTTACCGATTCTTTAGTTCTACATAGCGCTTGTACCAAATGTTTACATAGGCTTCTGAGAAAGGACCTCGTCCATTGTTAATCCAATCAACAAGAATTTTGACATGTTCTTTTAAAATATAGTCCAAGTCATCAGAATAATTCATTTTGCGTTTGTGACGCTCATACTCCTCAACGTCCAAGAGACGTTTTTCCCCATCTGTAAAAATTTTAACATCCAAATCGTAATCAATATACTTCAGTGCTTCTTCATCCAGATAGTAGGGGCTAGCCATATTGCAATAGTAGGAAATTCCATTATCGCGAATCATGGCAATGATATTAAACCAATATTTCTTGTGAAAGTAAACAATAGCCGGTTCTCGAGTAACCCAACGACGACCATCACTTTCGGTAACCAGTGTATGATCGTTGACACCAATAATGGCGTTTTCTGTTGTTTTTAGTACCATGGTGTCCCGCCAAGTTCGGTGGAGACTCCCATCATGCTTATAACTTTGAATTGTAATAAAGTCGCCTTCTTTTGGAAGCTTCATAACTAACCAACTTTCTACAATTTATAAGTTTATCGTTTACTATTGTACCATAAAATTACCTAAAATCTGTGAATTTTATATGAAAATATTAAAGATATTCTCTGAGAGCGCTTGCTATATCCGAAAAATCGTAGCCCTTTCGTGCTAAAACTTGGGTTAAACGCTGTTTAAGTTCGTATCCTTCATATTTTCGTACATACTTGGCATATTGCTTATCAAGTTCTTTGAAGATGAGTTCCTGAGTCGTTTCTTGGTCAACTTGACTATCCAACTCGTCAAAGGCACTTTTAGCATCAGAATAGGAAAAACCCTTGTTGGTTATATTCTGGATAATCTTATCTTGCAAGGCGCGAGCTGGAAGTTTTCCTTCATATTTTTTCAATAGTTTATTAGCTACACGTTGAGCAACTTCAGAAAAATCAAATTCTTTCAAGTTCTCTTCTATAGTAGATTTTGAAATCCCTTTTTGTGTTAGTTTCTGAGTCAGTACATAAGGCCCCTTGTCTCCTGAAAGTTGATTGGCATTGATGATAGCATAAGCGTACTGGCTGTCATTAATCCACTTATCTTCTTTAAGATTAATAATGACTTGAGAAACGATGTTTTCATCAATATCGTATTTTTTCAGATATTCTCTGACTTCTTTTTCGGTGCGTGCTTTAAAGGATAAGTGGTAGAGAGCTAGATTCTTACCATAAGAAAATTGGGCAAAGTCCTGAATATCTTTCAATTCTTCTTCGCTTATCACCTTATCTCTTGATAACATAAAACGAACAATTGTATCTTCAGTAATATAGCATTTGTCGCCATTATCAAGCTCCATCAGATAGAGTCTTTTTTTCTTTTCAAGTTTTGTGATTTTCATAGTTCTATTATAACTCAAAATGTGATAAGATAGGGGTATGAATCTGAAAGTGAAACAAAAAATACCATTAAAAATCAAGCGCATGGGAATTAATGGTGAGGGGATCGGCTTTTATCAAAAAACCTTAGTCTTTGTGCCTGGTGCTCTCAAAGGTGAAGATATCTATTGTCAGATTACTTCTATTAAACGTAACTTTGTAGAGGCAAAATTACTGAAGGTCAACAAGAAGTCTAAATTCCGTGTTGTCCCAGCTTGTACTATTTACAATGAATGCGGAGGCTGCCAAATCATGCACCTGCATTATGATAAGCAGCTGGAGTTCAAGACGGACTTACTTCACCAAGCGCTAAAAAAATTTGCCCCTGCAGGATATGAAAACTATGAAATCCGCCCGACGATTGGAATGCAGGAACCAAAGTACTACCGCGCTAAGTTACAATTTCAGACTCGAAAATTTAAGAATCAGGTCAAGGCGGGCTTATATGCACAAAACTCTCACTATTTAGTGGAGTTGAAAGACTGCCTGGTACAAGACAAGGAAACCCAAGTGATTGCTAATCGTCTAGCGGAATTACTTACTTTTCACCAAATTCCAATCACGGATGAGAGAAAAGTTCTAGGTGTCAGAACTATAATGGTCCGACGAGCTAGAAAGACTGGACAGGTTCAGATTATTATAATTACAAACCGCCAGCTTAATTTAACCCTGCTGGTAAAAGATTTAATTAAAGATTTTCCAGAAGTTGTGACAGTAGCTGTGAATACAAATACAGCTAAAACCAGTGAGATTTATGGTGAAAAGACAGAGATTATCTGGGGAGAAGAGAGTATTCAAGAAGGTGTACTCGACTATGAATTTTCACTATCTCCTCGAGCTTTCTATCAACTAAATCCTGAACAAACAGAAGTTCTTTATAACGAGGCGGTAAAAGCGCTGGATGTTGATAAAGAAGACCATTTGATTGACGCTTATTGTGGAGTTGGAACGATTGGATTTGCTTTCGCAAAGAAAGTTAAAACATTAAGAGGTATGGATATTATTCCAGAAGCCATTGAAGATGCCAAGCGAAATGCTAAAAGAATGGGATTTGACAACACACATTACGAAGCTGGAACAGCGGAAGAGATTATTCCTCGCTGGTATAAGGAAGGCTACCGAGCAGATGCTCTGATCGTAGATCCACCACGTACAGGTCTGGATGATAAGTTATTAGATACTATTCTTACCTATGTACCAGAAAAAATGGTCTATATTTCTTGCAATGTTTCGACCTTGGCTCGTGATTTGGTGAGGTTAGTAGAAGTCTATGATCTCCATTATATCCAGTCGGTCGATATGTTCCCACATACAGCTCGAACGGAAGCTGTTGTAAAATTAAT